>NC_012438.1:1200000-1500000 GCF_000021545.1 Sulfurihydrogenibium azorense Az-Fu1 | reverse complement strand
TGCAACAATTAAAAAACTTTCTCCTATACTAACTGATTCATCAAAGAAAAGTGTTCCAGAGCCTTGAGTAGTACCGTAAAGTCTGTCTATAGAAGCGTGTGGTAGTGATTCTTTTGATAAAAAGGATATCTTTTTGAGTTTACCCTCTTTTAATTTTTGCTGTAAAAGTTGGTTTAGCTCATACTCTGTCTTTATTTTTCCATCTAAAACTTGTATAACTGTATCTAAATCAACGTAGTTTATCTTTTTTAAACTTTTGTGATCTAAATCTGAGTTTTCTTTTCTTTCTGCTTTTAGGTTTGGTTTTGGAAAGTAGTAGTTTTTTTCTTCTCTTGGTAGTAGGGAGCTGAGTAGAAAAGGTGGGTTGTTGTTTTCAAACTGAGAAAGTAGGTTATAAAGCTTATCTTCTCCGTAAAGTATTAAGTAAGCCCAGCACAGTCCACCAAACACTGTGTAAGATGATGGTATATCTCTAAACAGTGAGTAAGGTGTAATATCTATCTTATACAGCTTCATTCTATACACCTTTTTTAAAGTATGATAATACATCGTCTATTGATTGAAAGTTTCCTATTTTTTCTGCTGTTCCTTGGTAAAAATCTTTATAAAGTATTTCTATGTTTTCAAACTTGACTCTTCCGTTTCCTCTTGACCCTCCACCACCTAAGTAGTTGTCTTCTAGTAGTTTCATACCTTCAAAAACAATTCTCAGTCTATCTTCGTCTTGTTTGTCAAATTTTTCGTATGTAATCTCTACTTTAAACTCTGAACCTGCAGGAACTCTTTCTTGTCTTCTGGGGTTTGCAGAAGATGTAATTCTGTCTATTGCATTTTCTGTTTTAACTTCTGTGTAAATTCCGGGACCTAATTCATTTTCCCACTTTTCTATGGTTTCTTTTGTAGGATAAATATCAGCAAACTTAACTCTAACTGGTCCGGCTACCGTTGCTTCCCTTATTTTTGAATCTCTTACTCCAAAGATTATTGAAACATTTGAAAGGTTTCCATTTGATGTAATGTCTGATACCTCACCTTCAATTTTTCCTTCAGAATTTCTTTTTGGTTTTACAAGTCCTTCTTTCCATTCTAATAAACTTCTTATTTTACCTTTCAGAGAGGATCCGGGTATGTATGGCATACCTTCCTTTATTTCCCTGTCTGGAAGTTGTATACTTATTGAGGTTTTGATTACCGGGTTGTCTATTCCACCTATCTCAAAACTTTCTTTAGAGCCTCCTATGTGTAATCCTGTGATACATTTTAAAGTTGCTTTTATTACATAAATTCCCTCAAAGTTTAAACTCATATCTTAAACCTCCAGATTATTAATTTTTAGGTTCGTACTGTTTGTTATAGGCGACTATAGCTGTCATAAAATCACCAAAATTTTTAAAGTCTTCTTCGTCTGCTTTTCCATCTTTTAGTTTATCTAAACAAGCTACGATGAGATTGTAGAAGACTTCAGGCATCAGTTCCCTTCCCTTTGCGTAGGCAAGTTTTGGATATAGTAGGTATAAAGGTGTTTTGTCTTGTAATACTTTTTCTCTGTTATCACAGATAGATTTTATTTCTGTAAAGATTTTTCTAAGTTGTGATGTGTTTAATTTGGGTTTTGCTGATTTTAACTCAAATGCTATTTGATATGCCCAGCCTCCTATAGGTGCAAACTCTTTGGGTGTTAAAACATCAGATAGTTTTGGTGCAGATTTTATTTTTTGGACTAGGTTGTTGGTGTTAATAAAACTATTATCTTGTCCGTTATTTTTTTGTTGATTTGGGTTTCTCCCGTTCATGGAATACCTCCTAATTCCTTGTTTTTAGTGAAATGTAGTTTACTAAAAATGTAAGTTTTTTAAAGTTTTGTTTGTCTAATAAAAATTGTGAGACTTCTTCTCTTATATCTTTGTTAATATTTCTTGCTATGTAGTACTGAGCGTAAGGGTAAAACATAAGGTCCTCTTTTCCTATTTCTCTGTAGGGGAAAGCTACTTTACTTGATTTGTTTAAGTCTTTTAAAAATTGTTCTTTTAGTCTGTGAACTGCGTAGATAAAACCTCTTTGGAGCTTATTTCTTTTAATATACTCTATCCATTTTTCTGAAGTGCTTTTTAACTCTTTTATTTCATTCCATTGTAAAACATCTCCTAAGATACATATCCTGTCTTTACCACTACTTTTTGCTACTTCTTCAGCTTCTCCTGCTAAATCTGCTGCAAATCTTATAGGGTACTTATGTTTTACCTGTATGTATCCAGCTGAGAGTGTAATGTTAGGGTTGCCACATGTGTAGTTTTTAAATTCATTGTTTATCTTTTCTGCTATATCTATTGCCTTATCCCAAGGTGCTACTAAAAATACGTCATCTCCTCCTGAGTAAAGTATGTAGAAAAAGTTTTTTACATTTGCATCTTGATTTTGTTTTTTATATTCTGAAGTTAAAGCTTTACATATCTCGTTTAAATATCCACTAAAAAATAGGTCTAAAGACCTGCTTAAAGTTGCAATTCTTGAGATGGATATTTTATCTTTTAAACCTTCACTAAAGAGTTTTCCTAAGTTATCTACATCCATTCTTAAAATGCCTATTCTATCATCTCCTTCACTAAACTGTGCTAAGTATGAAAATGGAACTATCTGACCTTCTTCTATTTTATCGTCTTCTTCCGGTAAAGGGGCATCTTTTTCAGCTTCTGGAACTACTTTTCCTATGAATTTAAAACCGGTTGTGTATCTTTTTAAAGAAGTGTCATTTATAGCAAGTATCTCTGTAATTTCAGGGTCTAAAAATAAAGGTTGTAAGTCTGATATATTATTTTTATCTACAAGATAAACAGCTCCAAACTTTTTAAAGTTTACTACTTTTTTGTTTTCTACAAAATTTGGGGTTAAATTTTTTGCAAAGATTAAGTATTCTGTTTTTGGTAGAAACTGTCCTATATTTCTAAACTTTTCACAAACTTCACATATTTCATCATCATCTTGTAGATTTTCACTTATAAGGTATGTTTTACATACTGGACATCTTTTTTTGTTTTGTTTTATATCGCTTACTTTTTTATTTAAAAGGTCAAATATCTTTCCACTGTCTATGAGAGTGCTAAATTTTTCTTTTTTTGCGTTGTCTAAATTTTCGTTTAGTTTGCTTAAAACTGTTTTGTAGTCTTTCATCATTTCAATGGGGGAATACTGGTAGTATCCTAATGAAAGTCCTAAATCTGCTTCAAAATCGGTAGCTAAAAACTCTTCTATCTCTTGTTTTATCTTTAGTATTTTGTCTAAATTTTCTTGTGTGTTTGCTACCAGTATCTCAAAAATTCCTCCACCACTGTATAAGAGGTTAGAGATAGGATACTCAAGTTGGTTAAGTATATACCTTGATAGTATCTCCGGAAGTAAAGAAACGTAGAAGCTTCTTCCTCTAAGTGTTTTTGCTGTTCCTCTTTTACCTGCATACACGTTGTATATAAATTTTTGGATACCGCTTATATCTCCTTTTATGTGTAAGAAAACTTCTTTATCTTTAAATTTGTTTTGAAATTTATTTGTACCTTCTTGCGTAAAGCCTTCTTTGTCGTAATCGTAAAAACAGCAAGCAACAGCTGACAAAACCCTCGAGTGGTCAAAAAGTGATATATCCGGGTAATGGTTTGAGTAGTTTTCTTTATCGTAAGTAGAAGCTGGAATACACCATAGGTATTTATACAGTAGGTGATAGATTAAGCTAAAGATTTTTTCCGGGGAGTTTTCAAATTTAACTGCATTTTTTAACTTTTGGTTAAACTCTGTTTTGAAACTTTCCCAGTGTTTCGGGTAAGAGCCTAACTCCTCTTCTTCATCAGCTGCTTTAGTGTCTATCTGGCCGTAGGTGTACTCTAAATCTTTTGGGAATATGTCTTTTGATAAGTTTAAGGGTGCTATTTTGTAAAAGTAATTTCTCTTTTTATACTCTTTTCCTAAAGAGAGGTTTTCAAATACGCTTCTTAATCTTGGATTTTGGACTGCAAAGTTTTCTAACTTCTTTTTTTGGTCGGGTGAGAGTATTTCTAAGTTGTAGATGGTCTGGTCTTTAGACCTTTCTGATGAGGAGATCCAGTCTGCTTTTTGTAAAAGGTGCTGTATAGGTGTTGTAGGTTTGTGGTGGTAGCATCCATCTAATATTGTTTTTAACTCTTCTTGGGAAAATACACTTTCTAAACCTTCTTTTAACTCTTGGTTTATAGCTTCGTAGGATAGGTATGCGTGGGCGTATTGAAAAATTTTTTTATCTTCGTCGGTAGTTTTTTTGTTTGTAGCTCTTTGGTAAAATTTTCCTATATCGTGTAGTAGTCCTGCTATTGCTATTAGGTATTTTTCTTTTTTATGCATCTTATCCCCCGTGCAATGCTTAATATTTTAACCTATAAGTTATAAACTTTTCAAGTTGAATTTTCTGACAATAATTTTACACTACCTAAACCTAAGCTTACAGACTTTCCTAAGTTTATGTTTTCTATTATTTTTAAAAGTCCGTAGATTTGGTTAAGGTCTCCTGTTAGGGTTAGTTCTCCTTCAATTGCTGGGATATTCATATGTCGTTGTTTTCTGTTTGAGTACCTTTTTAGGATTGTTTGTTTTAGGTTTTGTTGGGTTATGTTTATTTTTTCTTTGTCTATATATATTTTTTCTGTTTTTTCTCCGTAGCTTTGGGCTACAGCTGATATTCTGGTTAGAATGGCTTTTATGAGTATGTCTCGGTTGAAGTCTTGGGGGTTTACTATTTGGTTTTGGTGTTTTATTGATGTTGGGTTGAGCTGTAGAGTAAGTTGTTGTTTGTCGGTTTTAAGGTTTAGTAGGTCTTTGGCTTGGAATTTTGGTATGTTTCTTTTTAGGGGGTAGTATTTTTCTTCAATGGGGTTGTAGAAGTATATTTTATCTAGTTTTAGGTATCTTTCTTTTCCTAAATTTAGTGTGTTTGAAAATGATGAGATTATAAATTCCCAGTAGTTTGCACTACTACCTAAGAGGGTTATGTCTAAATTGATAGTTTGGTTTTCTTGAAGGTGTATAACTTGGAAGGGTGGTTTTATTGCGTATTTGGCTGGGTAGTTGAGGATTTCTTCTGTTTCAAAGATGACTGTGTAAGGGCAGGTGTTTTTTAATTGGCAGTTTTTACAGGATTCTTCGAAGGGTTTTATGCAAACGATTTTTTTGAGGTTTTTTCCCATTATACCTCTAAAGGCTGAACCTAAGAAGTAAGGTGTTTGAAAGCTGTTTAATGCTTTAAACTCTAATCTTAAACGAGAAAACTCAAAATCAAACATTATAATCTCTCATTAAGCAGTATTTACCACATTATAACACAGGATAAAAATTTTTCACTTCAATTCCCTCATAGTCGGGAAAAAACCTTATCAAAATGTTATTAAACCTGTCACATAGAGTCTCTTCAATTCCCTCATAGTCGGGAAAAAACCTCTGACGATGGTTGGTGTTATTTTGAAGAGTTAATTCTTCAATTCCCTCATAGTCGGGAAAAAACGTTTACAAGAAGAATCTTTTGAAGTTGAAGAATTAAGCTTCAATTCCCTCATAGTCGGGAAAAAACGTCTTCTAGAAAGACTAACGAGAAGAGACATCCTAGCTTCAATTCCCTCATAGTCGGGAAAAAACTAATTTTAACGGAAGGAGATTCAAATGTGTATTTACTTCAATTCCCTCATAGTCGGGAAAAAACCTTATCAAAATGTTATTAAACCTGTCACATAGAGTCTCTTCAATTCCCTCATAGTCGGGAAAAAACCTCTGACGATGGTTGGTGTTATTTTGAAGAGTTAATTCTTCAATTCCCTCATAGTCGGGAAAAAACGTTTACAAGAAGAATCTTTTGAAGTTGAAGAATTAAGCTTCAATTCCCTCATAGTCGGGAAAAAACGAATTAGAAAAGGGGGTAATAATGAAAAGAGACCTTTCTTCAATTCCCTCATAGTCGGGAAAAAACTGAATTTCCATTGAAGGGAGCCACTATAAAAGAAATGCTTCAATTCCCTCATAGTCGGGAAAAAACTTTTGAAAAGTTAATATTTCCGTCTGTGTCGATAACATCCTTCAATTCCCTCATAGTCGGGAAAAAACTCAGACAGGCGCCATTATTCAAACAGCATCTGAAACTTCAATTCCCTCATAGTCGGGAAAAAACGAAGGGGAGAGTTACATTTTCCACTTATATAAGTTAGATAATCTTCAATTCCCTCATAGTCGGGAAAAAACGATATTCAAGATTTAGAAATTGCTGCGGGCCTTGAGATCTTCAATTCCCTCATAGTCGGGAAAAAACAAGATAAGCTGTCTTCTTCTAGCCTTCCAGCACCCACTTCAATTCCCTCATAGTCGGGAAAAAACCGAATACCAACAAGTGATTTTAGTATAGAATATCAACTTCAATTCCCTCATAGTCGGGAAAAAACAATGTGAGACAGGGATGTGGAATGTTTTGATTCCAGCTTCAATTCCCTCATAGTCGGGAAAAAACCCCCTTTATAAGATTATTAAATTTTTCCTTATTATCCCTTCAATTCCCTCATAGTCGGGAAAAAACAGCTAAGTACTTATTATTAATGAATCACATCGAATCCTTCAATTCCCTCATAGTCGGGAAAAAACCCGTTAATTTTTCAAAAATTAAAAAAGCTATTAATCAAGCAATGACGCTGATTTGCAGGTAGTTTTTATTTTCGTTAACCACTCGCAAATTGAGGTTAATTGCATCGTAGCTCACATAATGCAAATATATTTTCTATTATATTCCCACTTTCACCCGTATCAATACTTGAATATTACAATAATATATTTTCTGTTTTCACGATGCAAAGCTAAACGATACTTAATATCAAGTAGCAAAATTCCTTTATTTCTCAAAAATTTAAGTGGGTTTCACTTATTCACTTGTCAAGGTCTTAAAAAATATATATAAAAAGTATAACAAATTTTCCTTTTCTATGCAACACTTTATACTTTATAAGTATGCTAAAAACTTTTTTAACTAAACTCACTTAAAAGCAAGCTCTAAAGCTTTTTTTATATCTTCAAAAAATGTAGGCTCTTCTCGTGGGTTTCTTAATACAAAAGCCGGATGGTAAGTTATATATACTTTTTTACCTTCATAGTCTAATATGCTGCCTCTTTCTTTTGTTATTTTGGTTTCTCTTTTAAATATTCCTCTGTAGGCAGTTGCACCAAGTAAACATAAAACAGAAGGGTTGATTATCTCTATTTGTCTTTTAAGGTATGGAAAGCATGCTTCTTGTTCTTCTATCGTTGGGGTTCGGTTGTTTGGTGGTCTACATTTGTTTATGTTTGCAATGTAAACATCACTTCGTTTATACCCTGCTGTTTCTATAGCTTTTGTTAGTAGCTGTCCTGCTCTACCTACAAAAGGTCTGCCTTGTTTGTCTTCCTCTTCTCCCGGAGCTTCTCCTATAAACATTATTGGAGAGTTTGGATTTCCCTCTCCTAAAACTGCTTGTTTTCTGTTTTTGTGTAAATCACATTTTGTGCAGTTTTGGATTTCTTGGTTGATTTGATTTAAAAGTTTTATTTTTTCATTGAGTGGGCTATTGTTATCAACTATAACCTCATTAAAACCCATATCTTTCATTACTTTTAAAAAATCTTTTAGGTTCAAGTTGTATCCTTTACTTAGATGTAGGGGTCTGGTTTAAATGTTTTTTGGTCGTGTAAAATCCATATTTAATAAAGTCTTCATCTTTGTAGATAGATGGCTTTGTTGTAGTTTCTTTTTTGGCTTTGTTGTACCATACTTCTTCTTTATCTTGACTTATAATATCAGATGGTGCAATAAATATGTTAGACTTTGCTATTTCTACACATTCTCCGTTTTCTATGTAGCACAGGATACAAAAAACCTCTTTAAAAGGTGCATGATAGTAAAGGTACAGCTCTCCATCGGTGTTTGATACTGGCATGTCTAAAACTTCTTGGTTTTCTACAAATAGTTTTATTCTTAGAGTCTTGTTTTCAAGTTGTTTTTTTAGGTCTTCTTTTATAAACCAGTAAGTGTAAAATTTAGATGGGTTTACAGGTAAGATAACTATCTTTGTAATGTCAAATCTTGGAGGAATTGAGTAGTCTTGTGTTTGAGGTTTTAAGATTTCGTCTTTTGTGTGTAATATATGACTTGAAAGGTTATCTTCTTGGATGCTTAGTTTTATTATCTCGTTCATAAGACAACCTCTCTACTGTATTTTAGGCTTTCATAAAGTTTTATATACTTTTGGGCTGTACTTTCTATTGAAAAGTCAAATCCCATTACTCTCTTTTGAAGTTCTAAAAACTTCTGTTTGTTGTTATATAGGTCTATGGCTCTGTTTATAGCGTTTAAAAACTCGTATTTATTTGGGTTTTCAAAGAGTATTCCATAACCATCTGGTTGTGATATATCTACTACTGTATCGTTTAAACCTCCTGTTTTACGGGCAACTACCAGAGTCGCGTATCTCATAGCTATCATCTGGTTTAAACCACAGGGTTCAAACAAAGAAGGCATTAAAAGAAAGTCTCCAGCTGCGTACATCTTTCTACTAAAAGGTTCATCATATCCAACTTTTATGAATATATTTTCATACTTTCCTTTAATACTTTCAAAAAAGTCGTTATACTCTTTATCTCCACTGCCTAATATGGCAAGGTTTATAGGTAGTTTGGAGAGCTCTTCTATAGAGTCTTTTATCAGGTCTATACCTTTTTGTTGGGCAAGCCTTCCTATGAAAATAAATAAAGGTTTTTCTTCTCCTTCTAAGTTAGTCTCTTTTAAAAATAACTTTTTATTTATAGATTTCTTTTCTATTGTGTACTCACAGTAATTTTCGTATATATACTTGTCTGTTTCTGGGTTCCATACGTTGTAGTCAATACCGTTTATTATTCCGTAGAGTTTATTTTCGTACTTTCTAAGTAAACCGTCTAATCCAAATCCATATTCAGGTTTTAGTATCTCTTTTGCGTAAGTAGGACTAACAGTTGTGATTGCACTACTAAAGACAATTCCACCTTTTAAAAAGTTCACTTTGTCGTAAAATTCAAGAGCTTCCATATGGAATAAATCCCATCCAAGATTAAGTCTTTCTATAGCAAATTTATCAAATATTCCTTGGTATGCTAAGTTATGTATTGTAAGTACAGTTCTAACATGGTGCCAGTTGTACTTGTAGTAAGTTAAAACAGGTATTAAAGATGTTTGCCAGTCGTTGACGTGTATTATATCTGGGTCTAGTTCTTCTTTTTTTATAAACTCCATTACTGCATAAGAAAAAGCACCAAATCTTACATCGTTATCTGGATAGTCTCCTTCTGGTGTTCCATAAAGGTAGTCTCTTCCAAAAAGTTCATCATTTTTTAAAAAGAAAAATATAACATTATCTATCAATTTATAAACTTCAAATGTATAGGTTCTACCGTTTAAAAAAACATCTATGTAAACGTTTATAGGTTTGATTTTATGTTTCTCTATGTCAACTGTTTTGTAAAGAGGCATAAACCCAAAGACTTTTATACCTTTTTTAGCTATCTCCTTTGGCAGAGACCCACTTATATCTGCAAGTCCTCCTGTTTTTGCAAACGGGTAAATCTCACTTGATGCAAATACTACTTTCATCTATACTACCTCTCTTAAAAACTTAGCGGCTTCTTCTGGAGGAGTGGGGTTTATATAATAATCAGTTCCAAGTTCAAATCCTGCAAGTGTGGTTATACGAGGTAGTATCTCTATATGCCAATGAAAGTAGTTGTTTATATGGTTAAAAATCTCTTTGTTTATAGTATCGTCTCTGTAAGGTGGAGCTGAGTAAAGAACCATATTGAAAGGAGGGTTAATCAAAGTTTTATCCAGTTTCTTTACTGTAAATCTCATTACATCTGCAAGGTCTTTCATCTTATCTTCTGTTATTGTAGAAAAGTCGTGCCTATGGTATTTGGGAGCTATTTTAATTTCAAACGGGTATAAGCTTGCGTAAGAGCAGTAGGATATAAAGTTTTCATTTTCGTATATGACTCTTTCACCAAGTTGAGACTCTAACTTTATCTCATCACAGGTATAACATCTTTCTTTTTCTAAAAAGTACTTTTTAGACTGTAAAATCATTGTAAATGGTTGTTTTGGTATCATTGGAAGGGCTATGAGCTGACTGTGGGAGTGGACTAAGCTTTTTCCTGCTTCTTTTCCATGGTTTTTAAAAATATGAATGTACTTTATCCTGTAATCGTTGTAAAGGGATTTAATTCTTTCTCGAAAGGTTATAAACATATTTATAAAATCTTGTTGGTCAAAATCTTGAATGTGTTTAAAATGGTCGGGTGTTTCTACGATTACTTCGTGGGCACCAAAACCACCTTTTTTATCAAAGATGTAATAACCTTCTGATATTGGAGAGTTTTCTATCCTCAGTGCAGGATATCTATTGGGAAAAACTCTTGTAAGCCATCCGGGAGTGTTTGGATTTGAGCCATCAGGTCTAATTGCAAATATTTCAGGAGGGGTTTTGTCTTCGTTTCCGTACTCAAAGGGACATTTAGATATGTCTGTGATGGGCTCTTCATAGATAGAGACATTATAGTCGTGAGGTCTTTTTGACCTTTCTGTAGCTATTATAACCCACGTATCTTTTAGGTAGTTGTATCTAAATTCGGACATTTTATCTTCCTATTATTCCTTCTGTTGGAGAAGAAGCAGATGCGTACATCTTTTTAGGTATTCTTCCTGCAAGGTAGGCAAGTCTTCCGGCTATCACTGCATGTTTCATAGCAACTGCCATCTTTATTGGGTCCTTTGCACCGGCTATTGCAGTGTTCATAAGTACACCATCAACTCCAAGCTCCATAACCATTGCAGCGTCAGAGGCTGTTCCTATTCCTGCGTCAACTATTACAGGTATTTTTACAGCTTCTTTTATAAATAGGATGTTGTAAGGGTTTTGAAGTCCAAGACCAGACCCTATAGGAGCTGCCAGTGGCATTACAGCTGCACATCCTATATCTTCAAACCTTTTTGCCATTACTGGGTCATCTGTTATATAAGGTAAAACTGTAAAACCCTCTTTTACAAGTATTTCTGCTGCCTTTAAAGTTTCTACCATATCCGGATAAAGTGTCTTTTGGTCTCCTATAACTTCAAGTTTTACAAATCCGTGGCCTAAAGCTTCCCTTGCAAGTCTTGCTGTTAACACTGCTTCTTCTGCAGTATAACATCCTGCTGTGTTTGGTAATATCATTATTTTTTTTGTGTCTATGTAGTCAAGTAGGTTTTCTTTTGTTGGGTCTGTAATGTTAACCCTTCTAACTGCAACTGTTATCATCTCAGCTCCAGAAGCTTCAGTTGCCTCTTTTGTCTCTTTAAAATCTTTGTACTTTCCGGACCCTACTATTAATCTTGATTTAAATGCCTTTCCACCTATAACAAGTTTATCTTCCTCTAAGAACTTTTCTAAATCAAACATTGAAAACCTCCTGAGGTTATTCGTATAATTAAAATTTAGGCTTTATTTTATCACTCTCAAAAAGTAAAGTAAAGTAAACTTTTACTAACCTAAATATATACATATTCTTTTAACTTTACTATGTGAGGGTTTAATTTTGTCTCTTCTTTTATTTTTCCTTTAAATACTTGCATTACTTCTGGTTCTCCGTGAATTAAAAACAGAGACTGTAAGTCTTTTGTAGATTTTATAAATTTTAGTAGGACTTTTTGGTCAGCATGGGCTGAAAAACCGTTTATTGTGTAAATTCTTGCTTTTACTGCTATTTCCTCTCCATATATTTTTACAACTTTTGCACCATCTACAATCTGTCTACCTAACGTTCCTTTGGCTTGGTATCCCACAAAAATAACAGAAGAGTTTTCTCTCCATAGGTTGTGTTTTAGATGATGTTTTATCCTTCCACCGTTACACATTCCACTTCCTGCTAGTATAATAGCTCCTGACTCTATATCGTTTATTTTCTTTGACGCTTCTACAGACTCTGTAAAGTAAACCCATGGGAATACAAACGGATTTGCTCCTCTCTTTAAATAACTTAAAACTTCTCCGTTTAACTGGTTTGGGAACTGTAGAAAAAGTTTAGTTGCAGAGATTGCCAAAGGACTATCTAAAAAGATTTTACACTTTGGGAGTTCTCCGTTATCGTACATCTTTCTAAGTATAAATAGTATCTCTTGAGCCCTCTCTAATGCAAATGTAGGTATTACTATGTTTCCTCCATCTTTAAAACTTTCTATAATAGCAGCTTTAAACTCTTCTATAGTTTGGTCTAAAGGTCTGTGGTTTCTGTTTCCGTATGTAGATTCTATAAATAAAACATCAGCTCCTTTAGGGTAATCTATTGGCTTTATTACAAGTTTATCATCTGTTCCTAAGTCTCCTGAAAATATAATTTTTTTTGTGTTAAAGTTTTCTCTAACTGTAAGTTCAACGTAAGCACTTCCAAGTATGTGTCCTGCATTCCTAAAAACTACTTCAACATTTTTTGACAGTTTGTACTTTTCGTTGTAATCAAGTAATACTTTGAAGTACTCCATTGACTCAAATACGTCATCTTCATCGTACAAAGGAGGTTTGGCTTCTTCTGGTTTTCCTTTTCTTAAAGCTTTCTTATAGTTAACTTTATACTCCTCTCCCATAACTTTTGCAGCATCTAAGAGCATTATCCTTGCAACTGCGTAAGTAGGTCGTGTAGATATTATTTTTCCTCTAAATCCTTGTTTAACAAGTAAAGGAATCCTTCCACAGTGGTCTATGTGGGCATGGGTAAGGATAAGGTAATCAATCTCTTTAGGGTTAAATCCAAAAGGTTCATAGTTTTTGTCTTCATCTAAACCTTGAAACATTCCACAGTCTATAAGTATGTTCATATGGTCAACTTTAACTAAATGACACGACCCTGTTACACCTTCTGATCCACCAAACGATTGAACTATCATGAAAAACTCCTTTAATGGTGATGATGTCCTATTCCAAAAACCCTTAGTATTGTCCAAATACCAAAAATAATGATAATAACTCCTGCCAACTTAGACAAATTTTTTCTGGTAGCTGGAGATATGGAAGCTATCAATTTTGAAGAAAATAACATGGCAGGAATCGTTCCAAGGCCAAAGAAAAACATCGTAAGCATACCTTTAAAAGGGTCTTTGTCTAAAACAGCCTTCATTAAAAAAGCGTACACTAAAGGGCAAGGTAGAAAACCGTTAAACATACCTAAAAAGAAAGGAGATTTTCTAAATGCGTTTAACATATCAGATATTGTAAAAAATATCACATCTAAAAAGGGAACGCCTTTTTCTTTTATACTTCCTACAACCTGCAGTCCAAACACAACCATTCCTATACCTAAAAATATGGATAAACCTTTTTGAAATACTTGAAACTCAAAATTGTGAAAGTACATTCCAAGCAGTCCTGCTAAAAATCCAAGAAACACGTAAGTAAAAACCCTTCCAAAGTTATAAAGGATATTACCTACCCAAAAATTTTTATAGATAATGAGTGTAGGAATAGCTCCACACATTCCAATACAGTGGTAAGACCCTAAAAACCCGCCTAAGAGAATCATAAAGTATTCAAGCAAACAAGCACCTTAAACAGTTATGTTTGATAAATAAGATAAAGGAAAAAAATTACTCAGTCAATAGATTTAAAAATCAAAATCTTAGTTAAGATAAAAATTTTTAAGTGATTGATTTAAAACGGCAAAAAATTTTTTGACAAACACTATATGTAGTGTTATACTTATAAAAACAAACTATATATAGTGGAGGTGCATCATGGCACTCATCGGTAAAACTTCAGTTAGAGACAATATCAGACTTACAGAAAATCCTAAGTATCCAGTTTTTAGGGAGCTGTATACAAAACAGAAAAAAGCTGTTTGGTTCCCTGAGGAGCTTAACATACAACAAGACGTGTTAGATTACAAATCTTTAACTCCTACAGAAAAAGACCTTTTTGATTCTGCAGTTGGATACTTTGCATCTTCAGAGTTATTGGTTCAAAATGTTTTAGGAAATGGATTTTTCCCGGTACTTACAGACCCTTACGCAAAAATGAGTTTTTCAACTCAGATGTTTATGGAAAACATTCACTCAGACTTCTTTGAGATAATCCTTAACTCTTTCGATATGGATAGGAAAAAAATTTACAACATCACCCTTGAAGACAAGCTTTTAAAAGAAAAACAAGAGTTGATAGTCAGAGCTGTTGACAGAATAACTTACGGTAAAGCAGACCCTGATACATTAGAAGGAAAAAAACAGATACTTACCTCTATCCTTTTGAATAACATCATACAGGAAGGTCTGTTTTTCTATTCAGCTTTTGCACATTTCTTTGCTATGAAAGACACAGGAAAGATGAAAAACGTAGTTGCAGGGGTAGAGCTTATACTAATTGACGAGTCTTTACATCTACAAAACGGTATAGAAGCCATTCTTACGATGGTAGAGGAGAATCCAGAGATTGTAGATGATTACAATTTTGTTGAAAACATAAGGCAGTCTATTATAGATGCTGTAGAGCTTGAACTTAACTACCTAAAAACAAAGTTCGGAGGTACAACCATATTTGGAGTATCTTACAACGAACTTGAAAGGTATATGAAGTACATAGCAGATAGAAGACTTGTAGAACTTGGCTTTGACCCTCAGTTTGGTATAGACCAAAACCCTCTTAAATTCTTACAAAAGGAAGATGTTAAAAAGTTAACAAACTTCTTTGAAGTATCATCTACAGAGTACACAAACTTTTAAGGAGGAGGTTTTATGCAAAGAATAGTTGTTAAGAGGGATGGAAGTGTAGAAAAGTTTCAGATGAAAAAACTTGTAGATGCTATTTTCGCACTTTTAGAAGGATTGGAGCTACCTGATGATTACGAGATAGTGTTTAAAGTTGCAAAGGAACTTGATTTAAAAATCCCGGAAAAGGTTACAACAGAAGAGCTTGATTACCTTGTATTAAAAGCCATAGAGCACCTTATACCAAAAAATTACATATACGATACACTTGCAACAAGGCAGCTTTTAAAGATAATAAACAGAAGAATAGATAGAAGGTTTAACTCTTTTAAAGACTATATAAACTATGCCGTAGAAGAGAAACTTTTAAAACCAGAGTTATTACAGTTTGATATAGATAGATTAGAAAAATCCATAGATTACTCAAGGGATTACAATCTTGATTACTTTGGTCTTTCTACATTAAAAGATAGATACCTAATGAAAGATAGAGACTTTGAGACAATAGAAAAGCCCCAGTGGTTCTTTATGAGAGTTGCTATGGGAATAGGCAACACAGAAGATGAGATAATAAAGATTTACAACAAACTTTCAAATCTTGAGTACCTACACTCAACACCAACCCTCTTTAACTCAGGAACCCTTACAAACCAGTACAGCTCATGTTTCCCTGCAGGAACACCTGTTATAACAATAGATGGAGTAAAGAATATAGAAGATGTTAAAATTGGGGATGTTGTTCTTACAGCTGAAGGAAACTATAAAGTTGTTTCAGGTTTATTCAGTAGAAAGTATCAAAGAGAACTTTACAAACTTTATGTTTGGGGATTATGGGGTAGAGAGGAAACTGTAAAAGCAACAGATGACCACAGATTTTTAGTTTTAAAAAAAGAAGATGTAGAGTGTGATAGAAAATTTGTTAAAGTCTGTCCTCCTTATCAAAATACTGAAAAATGTTATCCTGTTAAGAGACAGTACGCTTATATATGTGAAGAAGTTGAAACTAACTTGTTAGAAAATTTAAAATGGGTTGAAGCAAAAGATATAGAAGCTGGAGATTACATAGTTATCCCATACCCAAAAGGTATAAGTGAAAAAGTTGAGCTAAATATCTTAGATTACATTGATAACCCTTACTTAGTAGAGAAGGATGGATACATACACAAGATAAATCATGATAAACAAAAGAGAACTCCAGAATTTAACGGTCAAATAAACAAAGTTAAAAGTAAGATAAAAATTGATTATGATTTTATGAGATTTTTAGGTTATTATCTTGCTGAAGGTTATATTAATAAATCTGGAAATAAACTTTCTACTGTGTTTACTTTTGGAGTTAAAGATAAGGAGTTTATTGAAGATGTTATCTCTTTAAGTAAAAAACTTTTTGATATCAATCCAACTGTAGCACATAATAAGGATAATTCAGTAAGAATTACTCTAAACAGCACGTATCTATCCCAATTTATTAAAAATTTAGTAGGAACCGGATTTAATAAGAAAATCCTTCCTCCGGAGATAATGCTTGCACATCCTGAGGTTCAGAAAGGGTTAATAGTAGGTTTATTTAGAGGAGATGCTACAGCTGTGAAAGATGGAT
Organism: Sulfurihydrogenibium azorense Az-Fu1; assembly: GCF_000021545.1. NCBI lineage: Bacteria > Pseudomonadati > Aquificota > Aquificia > Aquificales > Hydrogenothermaceae > Sulfurihydrogenibium > Sulfurihydrogenibium azorense. Next base: position 1,483,624 of record NC_012438.1, on the reverse strand, counting down.
ATAGACTTACACTATCAAATAAATCTCTTATTTACCAAATATTCCACATCTTGTTAAGAATAGGAAGTTTACCTAGAATATCAAAAGCCTCAAAAAATCATCTTGCAACAGAAGACCCTTATTCTGTTTACATATCCATAAATGATAGTGAAGATTTAATAAGACTTATAAACAAAGATACTCATAAAATAACGGCAAAACCAGATAAAACTAAAATAAACAGTTATAGATTTAAATACAAGGATGTTGTTTTTTATAAAATAACAAAGGTGGAAAAAGAAATTTTTGATGGAACTGTTTATGATTTTGAAGTAAAAGGAGACCATAGCTTTGCAGCTAACTTAGTTGCGGCACATAACTGCTATGTCAACGTCATCGATGACTCTTTAGAGTCTATTATGGATAAAGCAAAAGAAACGGCGTTTTTAGCAAAATACGCAGGAGGAGTAGGAACAGACGTAACAAGAATAAGAGCAACAGGCTCAAAGATACACTCCCTTAACGCAAAATCATCAGGAATAATACCGTTTATAAAAATCTTTGATACTATAGTTAACGCAATTCAGCAAGGTGGTAGAAGAAGAAGCTCCCAAGTTATGTACCTACAACCTTGGCATTTAGATGTAGAAGCATTCTTAGATTTGAGAGAAACTACAGGAAACCCTTACTTTAGAACACCTTCTCTCAATACTGCTCTCTGGATGCCAGATGAACTTATGAGAAGAATAAAAGAAGGAGAACCTATTTACCTATTTGACCCAGCAGAATGTCCAAAGTTAGTTACAGCTTGGGGAGAAGAGTTTAAAAAAGAGTATGAAAGTTGTATAGAAAAGGCAGAGAAAGGAGAATTAAAACTCTGGAAAAAGATAGATAGTAGAGACTTTTATAAAAAGTACCTATTTAAACTTGCAAAAACGGGACATCCTTGGCTTACATTTAAGGACAGACACAACGAAAAAAACCCTTGCCCACAGTATAGTGTTATAAACTCTTCTAACTTATGTACAGAGATTTCGATTCCAAACTCTCCAGAGAGTACTGCAGTTTGTACTTTGGCATCTGTTAATTTAGCAAGACATGTAAAAGAAGATAAATCTGATTTTGATTGGGATAAGCTAAAAGATACATTAGAAACTATGGTAGTAGCTTTAGACAACATCCTTGATAAAAACTTCTATCCATCAGAAGAATCAAGAAAGAATACTATGGATTTAAGACCTATCGGTATAGGTGTTATGGGATTCCACGAAGCACTAATAAAGTTAGGCATTCCTTACGACAGTGATAAAGCAGTTGAAACAGCAAGAAAGATAGCTAAGTTTATGAGAGAGGTAACTTACGCAAAATCTGAGGAGTTAGCAAAAGAAAGGGGAGCATTCCCTCACTACTACGAAGCAAACTACAACTACCCACCAAGAAGAAACGCTGTTTTACTAGCAGTTGCACCAACAGCTTCCATATCAATAATAGCTGGTACATCTTCAAGTATAGATAATTACTTCTCTAACATATTCTCAAGGGACACACTGTCAGGAAAGTTTATAGTGATAAACAAACCACTGATGAAAGAGTTAGAAGAAAAAGGATTATGGTCTGAAGAGTTAGCAGAAAAGATAAAAGCTCACCAAGGAAGTATTCAGTATATAGAAGAGTTGGACGGTAAGATAGACAAATCTCTATACAAAACGGCTTACGAAGTATCACCTTACAGACAGATAGACATAGCAGCTGCATTTCAAGAGTACATAGACCAAGCTGTATCTAAATCTTTATACATTGAAGAAGATTTAAGAGACAAGATGGAAGATATATATATGTACGCATGGGAAAAAGGTTTAAAATCCACTTACTACTGCTTTATAGACAAGACAGTTAAAGGCGAAAAATACACACTGAATGTCAATAAACGTGGAGAAAGAAGAGGTTTTGGACTTGCAAAAAGGAACGATAAAGAGTTAGAAAAAGAGCTTGAGGAGATTGAAAGACAGGCAAGGGAAAAGTACGGAGATGAAGTTGTAGATGCTGTAAAAAGCGGCAATATAGAAGGCTGTCCAACAGACCCATTACTTGCAAAAATATGTCCAAGTTGTGAATAGATAATGATAAAAAAAGAAGATTTAGAAAAAGAGATAGAAAATCTACCGGAGGAGGTTATATCCTCCGGTTATTCCAAAGGATACAATCCAAACGATATACTCTGTAGAATGTGTGCCTATAAATCTTGTATGCAAGAAAAAGAGGGTAGATTACTTCTTGGAAGTAAGTTGAAGAAAAAATCCTGATTTAAAACATTTATCTTTCCATCAAAAACGTTAAAATTTTACAAAACAAATTTTAAGGATAGTCTTAAATTGAAATACATAAAAACTGACATTACTTGTAGGTTAGATAACCTTCCGTGGACACCTTTTCATACTAAGTTTATACTGGCTTTAGGTATAACGTGGATTTTAGATGCTTTTGAAGTGGTTATTGTTAGTGTTGTACTAAAATCTATGTCAAAAAGTCTTAACCTTTCTACATTTGAATCTTCATGGCTTGTAAGCAGTTTTTTAGTAGGTGCTTTAGTAGGTGCTTTTATATTTGGTTATCTTGCAGATAGATACGGTAGAAAGAAGATATTCTTTATAACTCTTCTTTTATACTCTTTAGGAACATTTTTAACTGGATTTGTTGACTCTTTCTATCAGGTACTGTTTTTTAGATTTATAACAGGTCTTGGACTTGGTGGAGAGTTTTCTGCAATACACTCTGCCATAGATGAGTTTGTACCTTCCAAATACAGAGGTAGAGTTGACGGCCTTTTAACAGCTTCTTGGAATTTAGGTAGTATTATGGCATCTCTAACGGGAATATATCTACTTTCTCATCTTCCTGAAGAAAAAGCTTGGAGATTTGCTTTTTTATTCGGAGGAGTACTTGCTTTGTTAATAGTAGTAGTTAGATTTTTTATTCCAGAATCTCCAAGATGGCTAATATCGAAAGGCTACATAGATAAAGCTCATCAGATAGTAGAAAGTCTTGAAAAGAAGTACAAAGTAAAACCCATAAAGAAAGAGTGTGAAGTCCCAGTATTTGAAGGAAGCTTATACGATGCTATAAAAATTATCTTTAAAAGATACAAAGGAAGATTTTTATTTGGAACTACTATGAGTTTTACAATACTCACAACTTACTACGGTTTTATAACAATACTACCACTTGTTATAACAAATGAGTATAACCTTCCTACAACTGAAATACCTAAGCTTCTTCTCTATGCAAGCGTTGGAGGATTTATAGGGGGATTGGTTGTATCATTTTTATCTGATAAGATAGGAAGAAAAACAACTGGGACAACTATTGCTTTAATATCAATGCTTTTATCTACAATGTTTTTATTTTCTCAAGATATTTACACTACTGTTTTTATATACTCTTTATTTGCTTACTCTTTTGCCAGTGTTGCTTACGTATCTGCTATGGAAGTTTATCCTTCATACTTGAGAGCTACTGCGATAGGAATTCTTTCTGTGATAGGAAGAATATCAGGAATGCTATCTCCTCCTTTACTCACTTTTTTAGCTGGAATAAATTACAAATACTCTATAATAGGTTTAACAACCTTTTGGCTTGTAGGTTTTTTAGGATTCTTATTATGGTCTAAATTTGGTGTAGAGGCAAAAGGAAAATCAATAGAAGATATTACTTAAACTCTTTTAACTTGGTAAATATCTTCTTTATCTTGATAGTAAAGGATGATTTTAAACTCAGATAAACCTTCTAAAATTTGCTTCATTACACTATCTTTTAACTTGATGTAAGTCTTTGTTGAAGATAGATTTTCTTTGTATTCATCAGTATAGTTTTCTACATCGTAAACAGTATCTTGAGTTTGCCATACCCTTTTTATAAATCCAAAGGTTGGATGTTCTTGTATTTCTATAGGAAACATTGAGATGATTTGAGTGTCTAAAATCTCTATCTCTATTTTTTGAGGGTAAAATCTTGTTAGTCTATACTTTATCATGCTTTATAAAAGGGGCAAAGAGCCCCTTGTATTTTATTAGTCTTGAAGAGCTTCGTAAACGTGTCCTACTAACTCTTCCGATGGTTTTAAAGTTTTCTTTCCAGGTTCCCACTTAGCAGGGCAAGCTTCTTCTGGATGAGACATTAAGTAAGCGTTAGCTTTCATCTTTCTTACTAACTCATCTGCATTTCTACCTACGTTGTAGAAGTTAACTTCTGAAGATACAAGTTTACCTTCAGGGCTTATGATGAAAGTTCCTCTTAAAGCAAGTCCTGTATTACAGTCATAAACTCCAAACATTCTTGAGATTTTTCCTGTTGGGTCAGCTCCCATTGGATACTTAACGTTAGCTAAGAGTTTTTCATCCCTATGCCATGCAAGGTGAACAAACTTAGTGTCTGTAGATACAGAAACAACCTCAGCTCCTAACTTCTTTAATTCTTCATACTTTTCAGCTAAGTCTGCAAGCTCGGTTGGACATACAAATGTAAAGTCTGCAGGATAGAAGAATAAAATAGTCCATTTGTTTTCTTTTTTAGCATCTGCTAATGAAAACTTTCCAAACTTTCCTGTTGCGGGTTCATAAGTTTCCATTTCAAAGTCTGGAACTTGCTGACCTACCAAGATTACTTTTTCTTCCATGATAATACCTCCCTTTAAAGTTTTTTACACTATTAATAATAACAATTCTTAATAAGGTTTTAAAATGATTACTATCATAAAGTTAAAGTATTTTTTATACTTTTGCAACATTTTTTGAATTTTTGCAAAATGAAACGTTGTTTTAAAATTTTTTCTACTCATAACGAATAATTTTTTGGCATAATGTTTGCTTAATATAAAATCGAAATTTAAATTAAAAAGCTGTAATTGACTTTTAAAGTTGAATAGGATATTTTATATCACTGAAAATTTTTAACAGGAGGTATGTAGCATGAAGAAGTTAGTTTTATCTACACTTTCAGTTGCAGTAATGGCTGCAGGTTCTTTTGCAGCAGATGGAAAAGCTCTTTTCCAATCAAAAGGTTGTACAGCCTGCCACCAAGCAGCTGCTGACACTGTAGGACCATCTTTAAAGAAGATAGCTGCTGCTTACGCAGGTAAAGAAGCTAACCTTATCAAGTTCTTAAAAGGTCAAGGAAAAGCTGTAGTTGACCCTGCAAAAGAAGCTGTAATGAAGCCACAAATCAACACAACTAAAGCTATGAAAGACGACGAATTAAAAGCTTTAGCTGAATTTATACTCTCACACAAGTAATTAATTAAGAGGGGGTATTCCCCCCTTTTTTTATCCTAATATGAAAGTTTTATACGGTTTTATTTTAATATTTGTGTATATTTTTGTAATTTATGCTAATGAAGGTAAAGATCTTTATATAAAACATGGTTGTAATGCTTGCCATGACCCATTTGAGAGAAAAACTGGGCCATCCTTTAAAGAAATATCTCAAAGGTACGGTACAAGTAAATCAGCAGTAGAAAAAGTTGCAAAACTTATAATAAAGCCAAACCCTTCTAACTGGCCCGGATTTGCATACATGCCACCTTATAATATCCCTTACCAAGATGCATTAAAACTTGCAGAGTATGTTTTAATACATTCTCAAAAAGAAGAACAAAAAAAGAAAATTTACAAAGATCTATCTCCTGACAGCTCTGAGTTTTACTAACACTCCTTTTTATCGGTTTTATAACTCTTGATTATGTCAAGTAGTTCTACTGGTAAAGGTAAAAGTATAGTGTTTGAGCTATACTGACCTACTGTTGATATTGTCTCTAAGTATCTAAGCTGTATTGCCAGTGGATGTTTTGCAAGGAGTTCAGCAGCCTCTGTAAGTTTTTGGGCAGCTTGATACTCTGCTTCGGCCTGTATAACCTTAGCTCTTCTTTCTCTCTCAGCTTCTGCTTGTCTGGCTATCGCTCTTTTTAACTCCTCGGTAATGTCTATCCTTTTTAACTCTACAGCTACAACCTTAACACCCCACTGGTCTGTTTCTTGGTCTATTATCTCTTGTAATTTTGCGTTTATTTTATCCCTTTGGGATAACAATTCATCAAACTCTGCCTGACCACATACACTTCTTAAGGTTGTTTGAGATATTTGAGATGTTGCATAGAGGTAGTTTTCCACGTTAACTACTGCTTTTATTGGGTCTATAACTTTAAAGTAAACTACTGCGTCAACTTGCACAGATACGTTATCTTTTGTAATTACATCCTGTGTAGGAACGTCCATAGTAACTACTCTTAAATCTACTTTAACCATTTTGTCTATAAATGGAATAAGTATAAATAAACCGGGACCTTTAGCCTTACCTAAAACTCTACCAAGTCTAAATATTACAGCTCTCTCATACTCGTTTACAATCTTAACTGATGTAGCTACAAACACTATCAAAAGTACAACTAAAATCGGTAAAAATCCTACCATAGCTATCACACCTCCAAACTCTGATAAAAGCGATACAATGTTATCAAATCCTAAGATTGATACTATAAATATAACTGCAAAAATTAAAAAAGGGATTAAATCTTTCATCTTTGTCCTACCGTTTCTTCAATCCAGTTTAGGTAATCCTCTGACCCATCTATGATTGGAAGGGCTATTATTTCAGGGACTGTATAACTGTGTAGTTTTTTTACTTCCTCTTTTAGTTTTTCAAACAGGTCTTTTTTTGTCTTTATTATCATTAATGATTCATCGTAATTTTCTATATTCCCTTTCCAGAAGAATATTGAGTTAACTTTTTCAATAATGTTAACACATGCTGCCAACTTATTTTCAACTAAGTAATTTGCTATCTTTTTTGCTTCTTCAAAGGAAGATGTAGTTATCAAAACTACTATATAGCTCATATTATAACCCCCCTGTTTAATCTATAAATCTTTTTGTTATATCCTGATAGCTGTCTATTCTTCTATCTCTAAAAAATGGCCATGTAGTTCTTACAGAATCTATTATAGACAAATCTATTTCACAAATCAACTCTTCTTCTTTATCAATCGACGCTTTTAATAAAAGTTCTCCATAAGGGTCTGATACGAAGCTCTGTCCCCAAAACTCTATTCCTTCGTTTCCATCTGGACTGGCTTCAAATCCTACTCTATTTACTGCTACTACATAGCAACCATTTGCAACTGCGTGTCCCCTTTGAACTGTTTCCCATGCGTTGTACTGTTGTTTTCCAAATTGCTCTTTTTCTGAAGGAAGCCAACCTATAGCTGTAGGGTAGAATATTATCTTTGCTCCTGACAGAGCTGTTAACCTTGCAGCTTCTGGGTACCACTGGTCCCAGCATATTAAAACCCCTATGTCTGCGTACTTTGTTTTAAAAGTTTTGTACCCTAAATCTCCGGGAGTAAAGTAAAACTTTTCGTAAAAGTGAGGATCATCCGGAATATGCATTTTCCTATACTTTCCTAAGTATTTGCCATCTGCATCTATTACTACAGCTGTGTTGTGATAAATTCCGTCAGTCCTTTTTTCAAACAGTGATGCTACTATTACAACGTTGTTATCTTTTGCGACTTTTTGTAGCGTTTTTATAGTAGGGCTATCTTCGTTAACTACTTCAGCAAGTTTAAAATACTCCCAATCTTCAACTTGACAAAAGTACTTTGATTTAAAAAGTTCTTGAGTAGATACTATGTTAGCTCCACTTTTTGCTAAAGACTTTATCTTTTCTACTGTTTTTTCAAAGTTTTCATTTAAATCATCGCTACACCTCATCTGAATAAGTCCAACATTTACTTTATCCATCTTCCACCTCAAAACGTTTTATAATATTTTAACTATTTTTCGTAGGGGATGAGTCATTGTTTAGAGGTAAAATCAGAAGGATCCACTTTATAGGTATCGGTGGTTCTGGTATGAATGGAATTGCTGAGCTCCTTTTAAACCAAGGTTATACAATTTCAGGAAGTGATTTAAAAGAGTCTTACACAACACAAAGGTTAAGAGAGCTTGGAGCAAAAGTATACATAGGACATAGTGAAGATAATGTTAAAGATGTTGATGTTGTTGTTTACTCTTCTGCTGTAAAACCAGACAATCCAGAGTTAAAAAAGGCAAGGGAGCTGGGTATTCCTACTATTCCAAGGGGAGAGATGCTTGCAGAGTTAATGAGATTTAAGTACGGTATTGCTATAGCAGGCTCCCATGGGAAGACTACTACAACGTCAATGGTAGGAACAGTTTTAGGTAAAACAGGTTTTGACCCAACGGTAGTTATAGGCGGAAAGTTAGAGGCATACGGAAGTAATGCAAAGTTAGGGAGAGGAGAGTTTTTAGTAGCAGAGTCTGACGAAAGTGATGGGTCATTTTTAAAACTTACTCCTACAATTGTTTCAATAAACAACATAGATTTAGAGCATCTTGGATTTTATAAAGATTTGGAAGATATAAAAAATGCATTTGTTGAATTTGCCAACAAAGTACCTTTTTACGGGTTTGTAGTTGCTAATATTGATGATGAAAATGTAAAAAGTATAATTCCAAGAATAGAGAGAAAAATTATTAAATTTGGACTTTCTAAAGATGCAGATATTAGAGGGTACGACTTAAAGCTTGTAAACGGAAGGTATAAGTTTAAAATTAACGATTTTGGAGAGATACATCTATCAGTTCCGGGTATTCATAACGTATACAACGCTCTTGCTACTATTTCTATATGCAACGAGCTTGGAGTTCCTTTCTGTGTTATAAAAGAGTCTTTAGAAAATTTTAAAAACGCAAAAAGAAGGTTTGAGATTAAATACAGTGATGGAATTTTAGTAATAGATGACTATGCACACCATCCTACCGAGATAAAAGCAACCCTTTCAGCTGCCAGAGATATGTATGGTCAAAACCGTATAATATCCGTTTTTCAACCCCATAGATACAGTAGGGTTTACTCTTTGTTTGACGAATTTGTAGAATCTTTTGATATACCTGATATTGTTATCATAACAGATATATACTCAGCAGGAGAAAACCCTATAGAAGGTGTATCAGGACAGTTATTAGCAGACAAGATAAGACAACGAAGGAATAACGTCTTTTACGTAAAAGATGTAAACGAGGCTGAGAGTTTGTTAAAAAGTATAATAAAAAACGGTGATGTTGTTTTAACAATGGGAGCTGGAAACATAACACAGCTGAGTGATAATTTATCAAAGTACTTAGAGGAAAGACGTTAAGAATGTTAAATAAAAGATTTGTTGACTATGATAATATGTCTCTACTTACAGACCTTTACGAGCTTACTATGGCTCAAGTTTACTTTGAAAAAGGTTTAAATAAAACAGCCGTATTTAACTTCTTTATAAGACCAACTAATAAGAGAAACTACTTTCTTTTTACTGGACTGGATTTACTGATAGATTATCTATTAAATATAAAATTCACGGAAGAAGATTTAGAGTTTTTAAGGTCAACTGGAAAGTTTAAAGAAGATTTTTTAAATTACTTAAAAGATTTTAAATTCACAGGTAACCTCTACGCTGTAGATGAAGGAGAAATTGTATTTGCAAACGAGCCTATAGTTCAAGTAGAAGCTCCAATAATTCAGGCTCAGATTATAGAAACATTTTTAATAAATACATTACAAATATCTATCTTAGTAGGAACAAAAGCTTTAAGATGTTATAGTGTAGCTTCAGATAAAATTTTAATAGATTTTGGACTGAGAAGAGCTCACGGAACTGATGCAGGAATGATTGCAGCCAGAAGCAGTTATATAGCGGGTTTCTCAGGAACTTCAAATGTCTTAGCTGGAAAAATCTTTGGAATACCAATTTATGGAACGATGGCACATTCGTTTGTTATGGCTCACGAAAGTGAAGAAAAAGCTTTTGAAAATTTTGCATCAGTTTACCCTGAAAATACCATATTCTTAGTAGATACTTACGATACTATAGAAGGTGTAAAAAATGCCATAAAAGTAGCAAAGAAAAAAGGCATAAGAATAAAAGGTATAAGAATAGACAGTGGAGATTTATTAGCCTTATCAAGAGAGGCAAGGAAACTTTTAGATATAAACGGTTTTAGAGATGCAATAATATTTGCCAGTGGTGGTATAAACGAGTACAAGATAAAAGAACTTGTAGATAAAAAAGCCCCAATAGATGGCTATGGAGTAGGAACAGAACTTGTTACAAGTGCAGACCTTCCCTATTTAGACTGTGCTTACAAGTTAGTTGAGTATGACGGAAAACCGAAGATGAAACTAAGTACGAAAAAAATGACAGTACCATATAAAAAGCAGCTCTATAGAGTTTTTAAAAATGAAAAGATACTAAAAGACATAGTAAGCCATTTTGATGAACATATAGAAGATGGTGTAAAAATGTTAAAACTTTACATTAAAGATGGGGAGCTTGTAAGGAATACTCCTTCTCTCCATGAGATAAGAGAGAAAACGTTGATAAACTTTAAGACTCTGCCAGACACATTTAAATCTATTACCCAGCACATGACAATCAATCCAGAAATATCTCCAAGACTTATAAAAATCACAGAAGATTTAAGAAAATCAATTAAATCCGGAGGCTAGTTATGAGATTTATATACACTTTGATATTTTTATTTATACTTCCTTCTTTTGCCCAAGTAAACGTTATAACAACAATAAAACCCCTTGCTGATATAGTAAAAGAAGTAGGAAAAGATAAAGTAATAGTAGAGTACTTAATACCACCAAATGTAAATTTTCACCTTTATGAATACAAACCTCAAGATGTAAAAAAAGTTTATAAAGCAGATGTTTTTATTTTCATCGGTTCAGGAGAACCAAATGTAAGCAGTATAGTAAAATCTCTTCCGAAAGGTAATGTACTAAAAGTTATTGATATAAAAGGAATCTATCTTATAAAAGAAGAAGACCATAACGAAGTTCATCCAGCTGTTTGGTTAGACCCTCAAAACGCAAAAGTTATAGCTAAGGAAATATCCTCTTTACTTTCTAAAAAGGACCCAAAAAACAAAGACTTTTACCAAAAAAATGCTGAAAACTTTATAAAACAGTGTGATGAAGTCTTAAACTACGGTAAAACTAAACTTTCAACCTTAAAGAATAAATACTTTGTATCATATCACTACGAGTTTCCTTACTTTGTAAACAGATTTGGTTTGGTGTACTTAGCAGAGATAGAGATGGGACACGGAAGGGAGCCTACTCCTAAACATATCTTAGAAGTAATTCAAAAAATGAAAAAGTATAATGTAAAAACAGTATTTACATCAAGACAGTTTTACAATTCTAAAACAGTGAAAGTTGTGTTAGACCAAGTAGGTGGAAAAGTGGTTTTCTTAGATACGATGGGAGAAAATTCTTCTTACATTGAGATGATGAGGTTTAACATAGACCAAGTTTATAAGGAGCTGGCTACACAATAGCCAGCATTTTTTCCAGAGGTACTCTCGCCTTTTGTATAGTATCTTCATCCAAGATAACTTCGTTAGTCTCTTTTTCTAAAACTTCTAAAACTTTATCAAGGGTATTTTTCTTCATATCACAGCAGTGTACAGAGCCACAGTAGTCTGCAGCTTGAGGAAAAACGTAAGTTTTGTTGGGATTTTTCTTTTTAAGGTAATGGTGTATACCTACTTCTGTACCTATTATTACAGTGTCAGCTTCACAGGTTGTTGCGTACTCTATTATTTGAGTTGTACTTCCTACAAAATCTGCTATTTCTACTGTGTCTGTGTTGCACTCAGGATGAACTGCTATTTTAGCATCTGGATACTGTTTTTTTAATGCAAGGAGTGTATCTTTTGAAAGGTTAAAGTGGGGAGGGCAAAATCCTTTCCAGAGTATAAACTCTTTTTCTGGAACCTGTTTTGCCACATAACTTCCCAAAAACTGGTCTGGAACAAATATTATTTTATTTGCGTCTAACGACTTTACCACTTTAACAGCGTTTCTTGAAGTAACGATTATATCTGATACTGTTTTTACATCTGCGTTTGTGTTTATATAAGATACTACTACTGCGTCAGGATGTTGCTCTTTTAACTTTTTTACTCCTTCTACAGTTGCCATATCTGCCATTGGACATCCACTTTCTGGATTAGGATGAAGTACTTTCTTTGTAGGGTTTAGTATCTTTGCTGTTTCTGCCATGAATCTGACACCACAGAAAACTATAATATCAGCTTCCGATTTTTGAGCTATCCTTGATAACTCTAAAGAGTCTCCTATGTAGTCTGCAATATCCTGTATCTCAGGTCTTTGATAGTAATGGGCAAGAATAACTGCATTCTTTTCTTTCTTAAGTTGATTTATTCTTTCAACAATGTTATTCACCAATCGCCTCCGTAAAAAGTTGTTAATAATTTATAATATAATTGATTTTTCTTCAATAATAAAACTGATGATAAAAATCATTTCGTTTATGGTTAAATAATTTTAACTTTTATCTTATAGTATAGCGGAGGATTTTGATGAGAAAATTTTTAATTTTACTGCTTGTAATCTTTGGATTTTCCTTTGGAGAGATGAGAGCTCCGGACTTTACTTTAAAAGATGAAGACGGAAAAGTTGTAAAACTTTCAGACTTAAAAGACAGTGTAGTTTTACTTAACTTTTGGGCAACTACATGCCATTCTTGCAAAAGAGAGCTTCCGGAGTTAGAAAAGCTATACCAACAGTACAAAGATAAAGTAAAGTTCTATGCTATAGTCATAGATACAGAAGACCCTCAAAAAATCAAAAAAAGTAAAAAAGAAATAGGTTTTTCTTTTCCAGTTTTAATAGGTAACTATCAAGTTATGGAAAAATATAGAATAATAGGTACTCCTATAACTTACGTTTTAGGGAAAGATAACACCATAGGGAAGATCTTTATAGGACCACAACCAATAGAGAAGATAAAAGAAGCAATAGATAAACAACTTCAAAGACAAGGAGCTTAAAGATGGAAAACATAACAGTATGGGCTGCGTTTTTGGGAGGTGTTTTAGCTTTTCTATCTCCTTGCGTTCTTCCTATAATACCGGGTTATATTGCTTATATTTCTGGGGTATCTGCAACTTCTGCTGATACAGAAAAAAAGATAGACTGGCAAACAGTAATATCAGCTGTAGCTTTTGTTTTAGGGTTTTCATTAGTTTTTACTTTACTTGGAGCTGCTTCTACATTTGTAGGTCAGTTTTTACAGGAGTATAAATCTGTTATATCAAAGATTGCTGCTATTGTGGTAATACTTTTAGGTATTCACTTTACTGGTATTTTACAATCTTCTAAAGCTAAAGTGTTTGTTTTATCTGTAAGTGGGCTGTCTTTGGTTTACTACATTTACGAAGTAATATCTTTAAAACAGTACTTTAATACTGGATTTTTCGTTTTTCTACTTGGACTATCTTTGGTTGTATTCTACTTCTCTGGAGCTTATAAAATCTTGTATGAGCAAAAAACAACGGAAGTAAAGAAAAAACCACCTGGTCCGATTGGAGCTTTTTTAGTAGGACTTGCTTTTGCTTTAGGATGGACTCCTTGTATAGGCCCTATTTTAGGTGCAATATTACTTGTAGCTTCCCAGCAAGAGACTGTAAACCAAGGAATGATTCTTCTGTTCGCATTTTCTATGGGACTTGGTATACCTTTTATACTCACTGCAGCTGCTATAAACCTGTTTTTTAAATTTTTTACCGTGGTAAGAAAGTACTTTTTATTTATAGAGGTTGCAGGAGGAATACTTCTTATCCTTATAGGTATTCTTTTAATGACAGGAAACTTTGAGAAAATCTCATCGATGCTCGGTTAATGCTATAATAGTATGAAAAAACCGAGGTGTTGATGGCCAACGTTTCTACAAAGAAGGTTGCCCTATCTGGAATGGTAGGCAACATCTTAGAATGGTACGATTTTACACTCTATGGTTATTTAGCTGTTATTTTATCAAAACTTTTCTTCCCCTCTGATAATGAGTTTGCGTCTCTACTTGCATCTTTTGGAGCTTTTGCAGTTGGTTTTTTCTTTAGACCGTTAGGGTCTGTTATACTTGGTTATATAGGTGATAAGTACGGAAGAAAAAAAGCCTTAATTATATCTATATTCTTAATGGCATTCCCCACGTTTTTTATAGGACTACTTCCCACTTACAACGATATTGGTGTTTTAGCTCCTATACTCCTTATAATCCTTAGAATACTTCAAGGAATATCTACAGGAGGAGAGTATACTACATCTGTTTCTTTTGTTGTAGAACATTCTCCTGCTGAGAAGAGAGGGTTTTATGGAAGTATAAATCTCCTTGGAGCTGTAATAGGTATAATGTTTGGGTCCTTGATGGGAGCTTTTATTACTTCTATCTTCGATAAAGAAAGTTTAGAAACTTTTGGATGGAGGATAGGTTTTCTTTTTGGTATAGTCCTTGCCTTTGTAGGTATATACCTTAGAAGAAAGGCAGAAGAAACACCTGTATTCTTAGCTATTGAAGAGGAAAATAAAACAAAAAATCCGCTTTTAAAGACTTTTATCCATCATCCAAAAGAGTTTTTAATATCAATTATTTACAGCTCCTTGCAAGGAGTTGCATTTTTCCTACTGTTTGTGTACCTGCCTACTTTTTATCAAAAAGTATTAAAAATAGAACCCTCCACTGCTTTATTTATAAACAGTTTTGCAATGACGGTTTTAATCTTACTTATACCTGTGATGGCTTACCTTTCGGATAAGGTAGGTAGAAAACTATTTTTACTAGTATCAACATTTTTATACTCTGTATCTTCAGTCTTTCTTTTTAAGTTAATACTGACAGGAGATATTACAAATATCATAGTAGCCCACGTTTTGTTTGCCGTAATATCTTCAGGGTTTATGGCTATACTTCCTACATTCTTGATAGAGACTTTTCCAGCTGACGTGAGGAATACTGCATTTTCTGTAGGGTATAACATAGCACTTGGTATATTTGGTGGTACTGTTCCTATTGTTGCAACTTACCTAATATCTAAAACTCAAAATCCTTTATCTCCTTCATTTTACCTTACAGCCGTTGCATTTGCCGTGTTTATCACTACATTGTTTATAAAAGAGACTAAAAATAAACCACTTTACTAAGGAGCTGTAAGATGGCTAAGGTTGTAAAGTTTAACTTTGAAGACTCACAAGACAATACTAAAGTTGAAAATTTGCAGCAGGAGACTACCCAACAAGATGAGGAAGACCTTATAAGGCTAGCTTTAGAAGACCATATACTCTCAAACTTTGCAGTAAAAACTATACTAGGAATGGATTTTGTTTATAAAATTAGTAAAAATGACATTGGAGTTATAGGACAACTTGCTTACGAGCATAAAAGAAGGCCTGGTGTCTTTGTTGCAGATTACATAGCAAAAGGTTATAAGCAGAAAGACAAGTACGTAATAGATAGTCTTGCATTTCAGCTTGGAGAACCAGAGTTTTACAAACAGATTTTAAATATCCTAAAAGCCAAAAAAGCTTTACCAGAGTTATAATTATATATTAACTAAAAAGAGAGGTTTAAAAAATGGCATTACCAACTTTAAGAATAGGAAAATATGAAATACAGTATCCAATAATCCAAGGTGGTATGGGTGTTGGAATATCTTGGGAAAACTTGGCAGGAAACGTAAGTAAAAACGGTTGTCTTGGTGTCGTGTCTTCTGTTGGAACAGGTTATAGGTATCCTAACTACGTAAAACTAAAAGATGGAAGACCAGTAGGTAGTAAGTACATACACAATAAAGAAGCTTTAACAAGAATAATAAAAGATGCTAAAGAGATTGCTGGTGGAGAGAAGGCTGTAATAGGTGTTAACATACTTTGTGCAATTACAGATTACGATAGAGTTGTTAGAGATTCAATAGAAGCTGGAGCAAACATTATAATATCAGGTGCAGGACTTCCTCTTAGACTACCAGAGTACGCTGAAGGGTCTGATGTTGCTTTAGTGCCGATAGTATCATCTGCAAGGGCATTAAGGGTTATATGTAAACACTGGAAGAAAAAGTATAATAGACTACCTGATGCGGTAGTTTTAGAAGGGCCGTTATCTGGTGGACACCAAGGTATTCCTTATGAAGACTGTTTTAAACCAGAATACCAACTTGAAAACTTACTACCAGAAGTCTTAAAAGAGAGGGATATGTGGGGTGATTTTCCCGTTATAGTAGCAGGTGGTATATGGAGTAAGGAAGATATTGAGTGGTACATTTCTCAAGGTGCAGCAGGCGTACAGATGGGAACAAGATTTGTAGGAACGTATGAGTGTGATGCTTCTATGGAGTTTAAAAAAGTTATAATAAATGCAAAAAAAGAAGATATAGTTCTTTTAAAGTCTCCTGTTGGATATCCTGCAAGGGGTATAGTTACCAAGTTAATTAAAGATATAGAGAATGGTACAGCTCCAGAAGTTAAATGTATATCAAACTGTGTAGTCCCTTGTAACCACGGAGAAGAAGCTAAAAAAGTAGGCTACTGTATAGCAGATAGACTTGGGGATGCATACCTTGGAAAAGTTGAAACAGGTCTATTCTTTTCTGGATCAAACGGTTATAGGATAAAAAGGCTTGTACATGTAAAAGATCTTATAAGGGAGTTAGTTGAAGGTATTCCTTCAGGGCAAGAGATACCACAAGAAGTAGATTTAGTAAAAACTTAAGATGGTAAAGGTTTGGATGCTTTAACAGTAGCTTGGATTACATACTTTGGAGTACTCTACCTTACTAAGAAAAGAGAAATTAAAGATACATCTTTTTTTTACTCATTTACTGCTTTTTTCTTTTCATTATTAGAGTTTTACTTTAACTACAAAGCATACCATTTTACGATATTTCCTTTGATAATATTTTTACTTACTGTCTCTTTTTTTAATCCAAACAAAAGAAAGTATGCAATTTTATTCCTTTACTACTTATTCCTATCTAGATTAAGTATTTTTTTTCCTGATGTTAGAAATTTAATACTTTCAATGAGTTTTTTACCACTGTTTACCTTCTCTTTAACATCAGACAGACAAACATTTACTTTATATATACTATCTGTTTTTTTATCCTTTATATCCTACTTTAACGAATTTTTATCCTTAGGATTAACATTAGTAGCTATTTCTATTTACAACATTCATTATTTTTTATCAAAAGTTGAAGAAGAAAAAGAAAACTTCAAAATAACTGTTGCTAAAACGATAGACAGTGAGATAAAAAGAGAGTTTGAAAAGTTAGAGTTTAAGCTTCAAACAGCTTATAAAAAACTAAAAGAACTTTTTAAGTTAAGTGTATTTACAGTTAAAGAGCTTTCTTTAAATGATATGGCAGATAAAATAGTAGAAGGCCTTGTGAATTTAGGTTATAGTGGAACTTTTATAAAACTTAGAAATGAAAATATTCAAAAAAAAGAAGGTTTTTTCCCAAACTATAGAATATACTTTGACCAAGATATAGATTCTGTAGTATCTTACGAAGATAATAAAGTTATTTTAATCCCTTTAGTAAGTGAAAATCAGAATTTAGGTATTATAGGAGTTTACTCTAAAATTTCTCTAACACGAGAAGAGGTAGAGTTTTTAATTACCTATGCTAACACTATTTCAACATCTATCGCAAAAACTAACTTTCTTTTAGAAAAGATTAAGTTGAGAGATTTAGTACAAAAAACTATAGAGTCTATAGATTTAGGAATAGTTGTTTTAAACAAAGATTTTAACTTAGAGTTTATTAATAAATCTGCAAAAGTTTTACTTGGAAAAGACCAAGAGTCTGGAAACTTTTTTAAACACTTTACCATATTAAAAAATCTGGAAAATGAATTTAAAGAGGTTATAAACTCTAAAAAGAGTTTTGAAAAGAAAATAACAATTTCAGAAAATCCAAAAAAAATCTGGGAAATAAAAGCTTTTCCAATTTTAACTCAGGAAGAAAGTATTGAAAATATAGTTGTAATTATAGAAGATATTACAGAAAAAGTAGAGATGGAAAATCAAATACTCCAATCTGAAAAATTAGCAGTAATAGGTAAGTTAGTTGCCAGTATATCCCATGAAGTTAAAAATCCCCTTTCTATAATAAATCAGAGTGCTTATTCTTTAAAAAGGAAAGTGAATAAACTTTGCAAAGAAAATGCTGAAGAGATAATAGCAGGTTTAGACAGGATAGAAAAAAGTGTTTACAGAGCAAACGACATAGTTGAAAGACTTTTAAACTTTACAAAACCTTACTACTCAAAAATTGAAAGTATCAATATTAAAGATGTGATAGAAGAAGCAATAAAATTATCCTTTTTGCAAGCTAAAAGGTCTGATATCTCAATTTCTAAAAGATTAAGTAATGCCTATATTAAAGGAGATAGAAATGCATTAATCCAGCTTTTTATTAATATTCTGATAAACGCTATTGAATCTATTGAAGATAAAGGGTCTATAAGTATAAAAGCCTACAAAGATAAGAGTAAAGGTTTAGCTGTGATTAAAATAAGAGATACTGGAGTTGGTATTCCTTCACAGTACTTGGATAAAATATTTGAACCGTTTTTTACAACAAAAGAAAGTGGAACTGGTCTTGGACTTGCAGTTGTTTATAGAATTGTAGAAAGTCATGGTGGTAAAATATATGTTGAAAGTGAAGAAGGAAAAGGTACAGAATTTACAGTAGAACTACCTTTAAATAAAGAGGAAGAAGATGGAGGATAAAGGTTATATCCTTATAGTTGATGATGAGGAGGACATTTTAGTATCCTTTAAAGAGATTCTTGAAGATGAAGGTTATAAAGTTGATATCTCTCCCAATCCTAAAGAAGCTGTAGAGATGGTAAAACAGAACGATTACGACCTTATAATATCAGACCTTAAGATGCCTCAGATGACAGGAGACCAGTTTTTAAAAGAGATAAGAAAATTTAACAATGTAGCTAGTTTTATTGTTTTAACAGCTTATGGAACAGTTGAGACAGCTGTAGACTGTATGAAACACGGTGCTTTTAACTACATATCAAAACCTATAGATTTTAACGACGATAGAACTTGGAGTATGATAAAGGAAGCTATAGAGCTTGCTAAGTATAAGAAAAATACATTTTTTTACAAAAACTATTTATCAACTTTAAAAAATTCCTCTGATATTGAAGGTATAATAACTGTAAATCCCTTAATGAAAGAAATTTTAGATTATTTAAAAAAAATTGCCAACTTTGACTTTACAGTTTTAATATACGGTGAAAGTGGAGTAGGTAAAGAGCTGTTTGCAAAAGCAATACACCAGTTAAGTAATAGAAGAAACAAGGTATTTTTACCTATAAACTGTGCAACTATATCTAAGGATGTGATGGAGTCAGAGTTTTTCGGTGTAAAAAAAGGTGTTTTTACAGGAGCTGACACAGACAGACCGGGTATATTAGAGTTAGCAGATGGAGGGACTGTCTTTTTAGATGAGATATCAGAGATGCCTTTAGACCTTCAAGCAAAGTTTTTGAGATTTTTACAAGAAAAAGAAGTAAGAAGGATTGGGGATACAGTTTCTAAAAAAGTTGATGTTAGAGTGATAGCAGCTACCAACAAAGACTTAAAGCAACTTGTAAAAGAAGAAAAATTCAGAGAAGACCTTTACTTTAGGTTAGAAGGAATAAAGATAGAGATACCACCTTTAAGGGAAAGAAAGGAAGATATACCTGTTTTAGCTTACCACTTTTTAGAAGAGTTTAATAAAAAGTATCAAACAGACATAAAAGGATTTACAGAAGAAGCTCTACAACTTCTTGTTAACTATCACTGGGAAGGAAACGTTAGACAACTTGAAAATGTAGTTAGGGAAGCTTGTATAATCGCTCTTGCAAAAAAAGAGTATATAGATGTATCCTGTTTACCTTCTTACATATCAGGACAGGATAACAGTAAAGCTATGATTTTTGATTACAACTTAGCAAAAAAGCTAAACGACCAAGCATTTACTACTAAGTATTTAAAAAATCTTCTTGCTTTTACAAAAGGAAATATATCAAAAGCTGCAAAACTTGCTAACATAGAAAGACAGTCTTTACAAAAACTCCTAAAAAAGTATGGAGTTGACCCTTCAGAGTTTAGAAAAGAGTGATTACCTGTCTAAAAATATTTTAGACCCTGTTGTCCCTCGTTGACCTTGGTACTTTCCTCTGTAAGGTTTCTCAGCTTTATCTACCATTTGAGCAAAGACTAACTGACAAATCCTCATCTCTGGGTATATCTTTATAGGGACAGAGTTTGCATTGTAAAACTCAAGGGTAATTGTTCCTTCAAACCCTGCATCTACCCATCCTGCATTTTCTATAAAAAGTCCAAGTCTACCTAAAGAAGACCTCCCTTCTACAAAAGCTGTTATGAAATCAGGAAGTTTTATATACTCTATTGTAGTTGCTAAAACAAACTGTTTAGGTTTTATAATAAAACCATCACTGGAAGCTTCTTCCTTTATTAGTCTGTTTGAAAAGTAAGGGTCTCTTACATCTAAAATGTCAATATCATCTGGATAGATAAGAAAGTCATACCCAAGTCTTAAATCAACGGAAGACGGTTGTATTTGGATATCATCTAAAGGGTCTATAACAAGTAAACCTTCACTTATATACTTTCTTATAGTCTTGTCATTTAAAATCATTGTATTATATTATAGCAAAAATTTTTTATAAAAGAGGTGTATTTAATTTGATTATTTACCTAAATCTTAGAGAAGAACTAAAAAGAGAACCTTTTAAAGAGATAGAGCTGAAAATTCCTTTAAAAGATTTAGATCTGCCAGAAAATTACTATATTGAAGATAAAGAGATAGATGTTAAACTTCACCTTTTAAAAGATAAAGATGGGTACGTTATTACTATAACTTTAAACACAAGTATAAATATGAGTTGTGATAGATGTTTAACAGTATTTCCTCAAAAGTTTGATTTTACAGAAAGTATACTCTTTACAAAGAAATTACCTAAACATCAAGAACTGTCTGAAGAAGATTTATACTCTGAATACTTAGAAGATGAAGAAAAGTTTAACTTAAACGAGTTTGTTAGAGAAGAAATCATAGTTAACACACCTATGAAAGTGTTGTGTAGTGAAGATTGTAAAGGCTTGTGTTCTTACTGTGGTATAAATAAAAATGAAGAGTCTTGCGACTGTGAAATCGTAATGAAAAGAAAAGAATCTCCATTTGCAAAACTTCAAAAACTTCTAAAGTAATCTGGTATAATATTTGTTTTAATTTTGAAAAAGGAGGTTTTTTAGATATGGCAGTACCAAAGAGGAAAAAATCAAAAGCTAAAACAGCAATGAGAAGAGCACAGTGGAAACTTTCTATGCCCGGGTTGTCTTTGTGCCCTGAGTGTGGACAACCAAAAGCTCCTCACAGAGTTTGCCCTCACTGTGGATACTACAAAAATAAAGAGGTAATTGAGGTCGTATAAGTGTACATAGCCCTTGACGCAATGGGAGGAGACTACGCTCCTCTCTGTAATATAAAAGGTGCCATTGAGTTTGCAAAAGAATACAAAATAGGGGTTTACTTAGTAGGAAACGAAGAGATTTTAAAACAAGAAATAAAAAAACATAACCTATCAATAGAAAATCTACCCATAGAAATCGTCCATGCTCCAGAAGTTATAGAGATGCACGAATCTCCTTCTATAGCTTTAAGGAAAAAAAGAAACTCTTCTATGCATATAGCAGGAAAACTTGTTAGAGAAGGAAAGGCTTCTGCTTTCGTTTCGGCGGGAAATACTGGAGCTGCTATGAGTGTTGGAAAGTTTATAGTTGGAGCTGCAGAAGGGATAGAGAGACCCGGTATTGCAGTGGCTTTTCCTAATAAGAAAGGTAGTAGGACTGTTTTGATAGATGTAGGTGCAAACGTTGACAGTAGACCAAGACATCTACTTTACTTTGCTGTAATGGGACATACCTACGTTAAAGAGATACTTAAGACTTCAGATAATCCTCGTGTAGGAATACTCAGTATAGGAGAAGAAGAAGGAAAAGGAAACGAACTTGTTAAAGATACTTACCCACTTCTTAAAATGACTAACTTAAACTTTGTAGGTAATGCTGAAGGGAGAGATATCTTTACAGGAGATTTTGATGTTATTGTGTGTGATGGTTTTGTGGGAAACGTTGTTTTAAAAACAAGTGAAAGTCTTGGAATGATAATTCTTGAGATGATTAAAGAGGAAGTAGAAAAAAGTTTAGTTTCTAAAATAGGAGCTGCTCTTATGCTTCCTGCTTTAAGGAGATTTAAAAAGAAAGCGGATTTTGCAGAGTACGGTGGAGCTCCTCTTTTAGGAACTAAGGGAACATGTATAATAACCCACGGAAGAGCTGACGAAAGAGCTATAAAAAATGCTTTAAGATTTGCATCAGAATTTGTAAATCACGACTTTAATAAAAAGTTGTTAGATAATATAAATACTTTACTTCCGGAAGAGTTGAGAAAATCTAAGGAAGATGATTTAAACGGGGTTTTAAATGGGCAGTAAAATAACCGGTCTTGGTATGTACATTCCGGAAAGGGTTTTAACAAACTTTGATTTAGAGAAAATATTAGATACATCAGACGAATGGATTACTACAAGAACAGGTATAAAAGAAAGACATATAGCAGATGAATGGGTTAAAGCAAGTGATTTAGCTTTACACTCTTCAAAAGAAGCTATAGAAATGGCCGGAATATCTCCAAAAGATATAGACGTTATCTTAGTTGCAACTTCTACCCCTGATATGATATTTCCATCAACAGCCTGTTTTTTGTCTGATAAGTTAGGTTGTAAAAATCCTATGGCTTTTGATTTTTCAGCTGCTTGTAGTGGTTTTATATACGGTCTTACGATAGCCGATAGCTTTATAAAATCTGGAAAGGCAAACCATGTTTTAGTTGTCGGTAGTGAAGTTTTTTCTAAAATAATAGACTGGTCTGATAGAACTACTGCAGTTCTATTTGGAGATGGTGCTGGGTCGGTTGTTTTATCTAAATCTGATGATAGTAGTGATATACTCTCTACAGTTATGAAATCGGAAGGGTCTCACTGGCAACTACTTCACTGTCAAGTTGGTGAAAAACTAAGAATGCAAGGAAGAGAGACTTTTAAACATGCCATAAAATCTATGGAACAAGCCTGTAATAAAGCCTTGGCTAAGGCAGGGTTAACGAAAAATGATATAAAACTTGTAATACCTCATCAAGCAAACGTTAGAATAATAGACGCTTTAGCAGAAAAGTTAGAAATTCCAAAAGAAAAAGTGTATGTAAACATTCATAAGTATGGAAACACAAGTGCAGCCTCTATACCTATTGCTATGTACGAGGCTTACAAAGAGGGAAGAATAAACAGAGGTGATTACATTCTTTTAACTGCCTTTGGTGGCGGTTTAACGTGGGGAGCTGTAGTTATAAGATTTTAAAACTCAATATTCCTTTCAAAATCTTCTGGTTTTAAAGAGTCTATCCACTCTTTTATATCTTCTTCTTCTAAATCTATCTCTTTGTTTCCATTTTTAACTTGATTTAAAACTTCTTGAGATACGTATATCGGACTTCCAGACCTTAAGGCTATATTAACGGCATCACTAGGTCTTGCATCTACTTCAACTGTATTACCGTTTGCATCTTTTAATATTATAGAAGCGTAAAATGTGTTATCTTTTACAGTGTGTATGTTTACTTGTTCCACAGTTGAAGATAAGGACTCTATTAAGGCTGTTACCAAATCGTAGGTTAAAGGTCTTGGGTAAGTCATACACTCTAAATACATAGCTATCGAGTTTGCTTCAAAAACGCCTATCCAAATAGGGAGAATATCGTTGGTTTCTTTGCTTTTTAAAACCAGTATCGGCATGTTTGAAATTGGGTCTAGAGTGATTCCTTGCACGTCCATTTCTACCATCATCTTAATCGCCTCCGTTTATTCTTCCTTCTAAAGAAAATCTATTTACTTTTTCAATTTTTACGTTAACTATATATCCTACGTATTCTTGAGGACCATCTACATGAACTAACTTGTTTGTTCTCGTTCTACCTGTTAGTTTACCTTCCTCGTTAACTTCTTCTATTAAAACTTCTACCGTTTTTCCTTCGTAGGATAAGTTCTTTTTAAAAGTTATATCTTTTTGTATGTTTATCAAGTCGTTTAGCCATTTTGAAATAGTTTCTGGTGATTCTGTCATAGGTATATCAGCTGCTGGGGTTCCAGGTCTTGGTGAGTATTTAAATGCAAACACTTGATCGTACTCTACTTCTTTTATAACTTTGACTGTTTCAAGGTAATCTTCGTATGTCTCCCCAGGAAATCCTACTATTATGTCAGTGGATAAGGCTATATCTGGTATGTACTTTTTAAGTAGATCTATTTTTTGAAGGTACTCTTTTTGTGTATAACCTCTATCCATTGCTTGTAGTACTTTATCAGAACCTGCCTGTATTGGAAGGTGTAGAGCTTCACACACTTGTGGTAGGTCTGCCATAACTTTTATCGTATCTTCATCTAAATCTCTTGGATGTCCTGTTGTAAATCTTATTCTTTCTACACCTGGTACACTGGCTACTGCCTGTAGAAGTTCCCAGAATTTAACGTCTCCAAGGTCCTTACCGTATGCTGTTACGTTTTGGCCTATTAGGTGAATCTCTTTTACACCATCTTCTACCAAAAATTGAACTTCTCTTAAGATATCCCCTATTCTACGGCTTCTTTCTTTACCTCTTGTCGTAGGAACGATACAGTAAGTACACTTTTTATCACACCCTCTTATAACGGTTACAAAAGCGGTGTATTTATTTTCCCTAACAGTTGGGAACTGGTCTAAGAGGTTTTCGTTTTCGTCTATCTCTTCAAGTATTTCAACTGCTTTGTTTCCAGATTTTGCCTCTTCTAAAAGCTGGGGTAGATGGTGTATGTTAGTTGTTCCAAAAACCATATCTATAAAAGGTGCTTTTTGTAGTATTTCGTAGCCTGCCCTTTGGGCTAAGCATCCACAAACGCCTATAATGGCATTAGGTTTGTCTTTCTTTATCTTTTTAAACTCTCCTAAAGCTGATAGTACTTTTTGGTCTGGTTTTTCTCTTACAGAACAGGTGTTTACCAAGATAACATCTGCTTCTTTCCAGTCTTGGGCAGGTTCATAACCTAATGTTTTTAATATACCTGCCATCTTTTCAGAGTCGTTAACGTTCATCTGACAACCAAAAGTTCTTATATAATACTTCATTCTCTACCTCTTAACTGTTTTCAAAAACTCTTTTGTATATGTAGTCAATATTCTTTAAAAATTCACCAACATTAAAAATTTTGTCTATTTCTTCTTTTGTCAAGCGTGATGTAACATCTGGGTCTTGTAGTAGAGCATCTTTAAACATAAGGCCTTCTGTATCCCAAGCTTTCATAGCATTTCTTTGAACTATATCGTAAGCCTCATCTCTTGATAATCCTTTTTCTACCAAAGCAACCAACACTTTTGATGAGAAGTATAGTCCTTTTGATTTATCCATATTTTTTCTCATGTTTTCAGGATAAACTACTAACTCTTTTAAGACGTTTTTTGTAAGGTGTAGTATGTAGTCTAAAGCTATAGCACTATCAGGCATAATAACTCTTTCAACTGATGAGTGGGATATGTCCCTTTCATGCCAGAGAGCTATATCTTCCATAGCTGGAATTGCATTTGCTCTTATAACCCTTGCAAGTCCTGTAATTCTTTCACAGGTTATAGGGTTTCTTTTATGAGGCATTGCAGAAGAGCCTCTTTGTCCTTTTTTAAATGGTTCTTGAGCTTCTAACACTTCTGTCCTTTGCAGGTGTCTTATCTCAACTGCTATCTTTTCTAAAGATGAAGCGGTAATTGCCATAGCAGTCATAAACTCTGCATGTCTGTCTCTTTGTATGACTTGGTTTGCTACAGGCTCAGGCTTTAATCCAAGTTCTGCAAGGGTAAGTTCTTCAAGTTGTGGGGGGATGTTTGAGTAAGTTCCAACAGCTCCAGAAATTGTTCCTACTGATACTGTCTCTTTTGCGTTTTGGAGTCTCTTTTTATTTCTTTTAAACTCTTCATACCACAGGGCAAACTTTAAACCAAAAACCATTGGCTCTGCGTGGACTCCGTGAGTCCTTCCCATCATAACTGTATCTTTGTATCTAAAGGCATTTTCTTTTAGTATTTCTAAAAGTTCGTCAACACTTTCTATAAGTAAATCTAAAGCTTCTCTCATAATGAGGGCTAAGGCTGTATCTATAACGTCTGACGATGTAAGTCCAAGGTGTATATACCTTCCGTTTTCTCCAACTTGTTGGGCTACGGCTGTAACGAATGCTAAAACGTCATGGTTGTATATCTTATCAAGTTCGTGTATCTTTTCAACGGTTTGGTCGTCTATATGGGTTTTTTCTATAATTTCTTTTAGTGCGTCATCTGAGATTTTCCCCAGTTTATTCCAAGCTTTACAAACTGCTATTTCTACATCAAGCCACTTTTGAAATTTATTCTTCTCACTCCATATATATCCCATCTTTTCTCTTGTATAACGCTTTATCATGAGAGCTCCTCTTTTAGTATTTTGTTAACAAGTTGTGGGTTGGCTTTTCCTTTTGTTTCTTTCATTATTTGACCTACTAAGAATCCTAATATTTTCTCGTTTCCTGATTTGTATTTTTCTACTTCTGCTGGATGTCTTTCTAAAACTGCTTTTACTATAGACCTTATTTCATCTTCGTTTGATATCTGTTTTAATCCTTTTTCTTCTACTATTGTTTTTGGAGATTTACCTGTTTCAAAGGCAATATCAAACACTTCTTTTGCTATCTTTCCTGATATTGTTCCATCTGCTATTAGAGATACAAGCTCTGCTAAACTATTGGCTGAAATAGGAGAGTTTTCTATATCTATACCTTTTTCGTTTAGTTTTCCAAGTAGTTCGTTTAGTATCCAGTTTGAGACTAATTTTGGATTTTGTGGGAAGAGTTTTACTACTTCTTCAAAGTAGTTTGCAAGGTTTTTGTCTGATGTTAATACTTCTGCATCATAAGGTGGAAGGTTAAAAGATTGGATATATCTGTAATACTTTTGATCTGGAAGTTCTGGAAGGGAATTTTTTATCTCTTCTATCTGTGAGTCTTTTAGTAGTATTGGTAAAAGGTCTGGGTCTGGGAAGTATCTATAGTCATGAGCTTCTTCTTTTGTTCTCATTGTGTAAGTTTTTCCAGAATCAGGGTCAAAGAGTCTCGTCTCTTGAATTATCTTTTCTCCTTTTTTTAGAAGTTTTGCCTGTCTTTCTATCTCATACTCAATAGCTTTTACTATAAATCTAAATGAGTTTATGTTTTTGAGTTCTACTTTCGTTCCCAGTTGACTTGAGCCTTTTGGTTTTAGTGATATGTTTACATCACATCTAAGTTGTCCTTTTTCCATGTCAGCTTCTGATACGCCTATGTATCTCATTATGTTTCTAAGTTTTTCTAAATACTTCCTTGCTTCTTCAGCTGAAGATATATCTGGCTCGGTAACTATTTCCATTAGAGGTGTTCCTGCTCTGTTTAAGTCTACGTAGGATTTACTACCTTCGTGTATTGTTTTTCCAGCATCTTCTTCTATATGAAGTCTGTGGATTCTTATCTTTTTAAAACTGTCTCCTACTTTTATCTCTATGTAGCCGTCAGTTGCTAAGGGTTTGTCATACTGGGATATTTGATAACCTTTTGGAAGGTCTGGATAAAAGTAATTTTTCCTTGCCATTATTGAAAGGTTGTGGACTTTACAATTTAACGCTAAAGCTGCTTTTACGGCATACTCAACAGCTGTTTTGTTTATAACAGGTAAAGTACCTGGATGGGCAAGACAAACGGGACATACGTTTGTATTAGGTGGAGCTCCAAACTCTACTTCACATCCACAGAACATTTTTGTTTTTGTGCTCATCTGAACGTGGGTTTCAAGACCTATAACTACGTCAAACTCTTTTTCTAACGCTACAGCTGACTCCATATCTTTACCTCTTTATAGATTATTTTTTTCCAGAAAGTGGTGCTTTAAGGTTTTTTATAGCTCTTTCTGATGCAAATTTGTATCTTATATCTTGTTTTGCTAGTTTTTCAAGCTCTGCTTTAATCTGTTTTTCTGCTTCGTCAGTTGCGTTTTTATATCCTAAGACGTAGGCAACAATAGCTATTAACGCAAAACCAAAAAACTCAACTATCTTTCCTAAAACTGTAGAAGTAGACTGTAAAAACAGTCCTCCAATTGCCATTATTATTCCAGCACCAAGGATAAATTTCCAGTATTTTAAGATAGTTTCTCCAAGCATAATAACTCCTTGTGGTTAAAAATTTTTTAATATTATACTTGAATTTTTATAAGGTTTGGTGTATATTATTAATCTACCTATGGAGGAGTGGCTGAGTGGACGAAAGCGGGTGATTTGAAATCACTTGAGGGTTGACAGCCCTCCGGGGGTTCGAATCCCTCCTCCTCCGCTTAAAATTTTAAAGACCTTGACAGATGAATAAGTGAAACTACTTAAATTTTTGAGAAATGAAGAAATTTTACTAATTGATATTAGGTATCATTTAGCTTTGCATCGTGAAAACAGAAAATATATTATTGTAATATTCAAGTAGTGATGCGGGTGAAAGTGGGAATATAATAGAAAATATATTTGCATTATGTGAGCTACAATGCAATTAACCTCAACTCTAATTTCCAATTTAAATAATTTTAAAACAAACCAAGACAAGTAGCAAAACTTAAAGCTAAAATGAAGAAGTTTATCTTAGCTTTAAATCCTTCTAAAGATACTGCCCTGATATCCTCTATTCCCATATAGTATAACTTGCTAAATACTGTCTCTATTCTCTTGTTTATCCTTTTGTTTGTGATGTACTTTCCCCTTCTTTCTTATAGCCTCTAACTCTATTCCTAAACTCTTAAATTCTTCTTTTAAATCCTTTGAATTAAAAGCTTTGTCTGCTATTATTGTCCCTTTGTTTAATATATCTATCAAAACACTGTCCTCTTTTACTTCCTTTAAAAAGTTTATATCATGCTTTGAAGCTGGAATAATCTCATATCCTATCGGTCTTTTGTAATAATCCACTATTAATCTTATTTTAAAACCAAACCATTCTTTTGCTGCATTGTTTCCTTTGTATAACTTACCAGAAACTTTCTTGTTTCTTTTCATTCTTTGATTTTTACAAACAGGTATTGGTTTTGTATCTGCTATGTATACTGTGGTTATCTTCTCAGAAAATAAATTTGTAAGAATGATTGAGATTACTTGAGCAAGTTTATATAGTTTTTTAGCTCTTTTTACTATTGCTGGTAATTGAGGAACATAAGGGAAAAGGTCATTGTAATTCTCTTTAAATTCCTTAAGTGTTATTTTGTAATCACCTTTTCTAAAGCTCATAGAAAATATGATGAGAGTTATAAGTTCTGCATCAGAGAATTTAGGATTATTTGTTTTGTGTTTATGTTTTATGAGTTTTAGAATTTCATCTGTCAAAATATAAACGTTTATGATATAATTTCTAAATGTCATGGTTTTACCTCCAGTGGTAGTTTTACTTTATGATACCACTGGAGGTTTTTTATTTCATCTTTTTTTCGAATTGGAAATTAGGGTTAAGGATCTTATAGAAGAGTATGACGCTCTACTTTCATACCCAAACTCCAGATATCCACAAGTTTTCGCCTATAATGGATGGATGTTTTATGACCTTCGGGACCAGATACATGAACTTGGGCTTGACGACCACCCTGAGGTTAAAAAGTTAGATAGGCAGTTTTTAAAAAAGGTCCTTGAGTGGGTACATCCCGACGATTACAAGGCAGAAAAAAAATACCCCAACATGTGGTGGCACAATCTTCAGGAGATAAAACAAGGAACCTACCCTAAAGAAAAACTCCCCGAACATCTTAAAGATCTCATCTCTTTAAGTTATTGAAAAATCATGTTTACTAATTTTTGAAATTTTTCGGTTTTGAGCATTGGGACACACAAAAAATATAAAAATTGAATAATCAAGTAGTGATGAGCTTTCTCATTATTTCCCGAAAAGTGTGCCAAATTTTTGAAAAGTTATATCTGAACTATGTGGGAGAAAAATGCGCATATTTGTAAATGTGATAAAAGAAGAAATGAAAAGAAAAAGACAAATGCCAGTTTATAGACATTTTACAAATAAAATTAAACATTCCAATCAAAATCTTTGATACAGTTAGCAAAACAAATGACCGAAATGTAAAAAATTTAACCCTTTTTAGGCCTTAAAAACTGCTTTGACCTCCTCTAACATTTTTTTTCTATCCTCATCTGATACGTATGGTACGGCGTAAAAGAGTTTATGATGTATAACTTCCATTCCACAGAATGTAAATATTCCTCCTATAGTCTTTTTCAAACATTCTGACATTCCAGTAGATACAGCTGTATTTTCATCTTCTCCCATTGTGTTAAAGATTATTACCTTTTTATCTGTTAAAAGAGGTTTTATTTCTCCGTTTTCTTCTTTGTATGCAAAGCCATAAGAAAAAACTCTATCTATGTATCCTTTTAGTATGGCTGGCATTGAATACCACCAAATTGGATGAATTACAACTAATGTATTAGCATCTTTTACAAGGGTTTGTTGCTGTTTTACATCTTCTAATACTTTTCCTTGCATTATAGCTTCAAAGTCTTGTGGTTTTAAGATAGGGTCAAAGTTAATTTTATATAGATCTACAGTTTCAAAGCTTTTTCCTGCATTTTTTAGAGTTTCTTCAACAGTGTTTTTTATAGCAGAGTTAAAACTCTGT
This sequence comes from Sulfurihydrogenibium azorense Az-Fu1, assembly GCF_000021545.1. NCBI lineage: Bacteria > Pseudomonadati > Aquificota > Aquificia > Aquificales > Hydrogenothermaceae > Sulfurihydrogenibium > Sulfurihydrogenibium azorense. Next base: position 1,452,885 of record NC_012438.1, on the reverse strand, counting down.
GGATTTGGATGGGCGTAGATTATAAGGTAGTCCATGTTTTAAACCTCCAAAGGAGTTTTATTTAAATTCTAATATTGCATAAGTTCCTGTTGCATATGCGACAAGTTCATCGTTAAAAGTTATCTCTACTACTGCAAAAGCAACACTTTTACCGATTTTTAAAACTTTACCAATAGCTTTTAAAGTACCTTTCTTTGCTGGTCTTAAATAGTTTATTTTTATCTCAATTGTTACGCAGGTTTTTTCTTCTGGTAAGTTTGATATAACCGCATACCATCCAGTATTATCCGCTAAACTTGATATAACTCCACCGTGTACAAATCCAAGATGCTGTAAATGGTAATTTTCTATCTCTACACTTAATACAGCTCTTTCTTTTGATAACTCCTCTACCTTTGCTCCAATATGTTCAAGGAATGGGAGGTTTTCAATTCTCATCTGTAGTTTTTTTATTCAACAGGTTTTTGAATTTTATCTAATTTTACAAGATGTTCATAAACCAATGTTCCGCCTAATTTTCCTTGAAAACCAACTAATCCTATAGAAATTAGTCCTGCAATTAAAAATAAGTAATAAAGTTTCTTATTTTCTTTAAACCAGAGATAAAGTCTCAATCCACCCAAAATTGTAAATATAAAAGGAAGAACATTCCCAAGTTCTTCGTGAGTTTCAAGTATTTTTTTAGCATCTTCTGTCAGAAAATTTTCAACACTTTCTTCTGCTACGTGTCCTGTTAGCATAGCACCCCATACAGCAATAACTCCAAAAAGAAAAGTCCAAAAACCTGCATGTTTAAGGCTCTCCCTGTTAGATATAAATCCTAAAATTTCAAATATCACTCCCATCATCGTTAAAGCTATTGCAAAATGCACTATAGGTGGATGTAGCTCTGTCATTGTTATTTCCCCTTATAATAATTTTCATCTTTAAAGTTTATTTTTAAATGAGTTCCATCACAGAAAGGTTTATTTTTTGATTTTCCACATCTACAGAGTGTAACTCTATTTCTTATTTGGTAGGTGTACCCTTTTGAGGACTCTATCGCTATCCCTCCTTTTACCCATATAGCAGAGCTAACTCCTTTAAGATTATCTTCCAAAATACTTATCTCTTTTTCTAATGTAGGTTCAATGTAATTACCATTTTTATCCTTTAAAACTAATCTTCCTGAAGGACAGTTTGAAACAATTTGCATAATCTCTTCATATTTCTCTTTACTACTGGATTCTTTTATCATATCCCATATTCCTTTTCCTTTTAGACAAAATCTTGCAGAGGCACATAAATGTTTAATATCTAAAAGGTCTAAATCTTGTCCTTCAAATATCTTTATTTCTTCGTCTTTAATCTCTATATCTGCTGTTTCTTCACCATCAAATCCTTCTCTGTGTGAACCATCACAGAAAGGTTTGTTTCTTGATAGTCCACATCTACACAAAGCATAAGTTTCTTTTGTTTCAAACTTTTCTACTTTTTTCCAAGATTGAGGTATTATCATTTTATAACTAACCATCTCTTCCCTATATAAAGGAACACCACCTTCTACAATGTAAGGACCATCTTTTAACACCTTTATTTTCATAACTATATCCAGTTTTTGTCTTTTAAATAAGGAATGAGAGTAAACTATTAAATAGAGTATGATTTATATCAGAAAAAAAAGCCCTCTATGAGTAGAGGGCTGTAGAAAGTTTAACTATTTTTTGATAAAAATTCTTTTATCTTTAACTCCATCATATCTTTAAGGTAAAGTTTTCTTCTTTTTAATCTTTCTTCTTCTGCTTCAAGTTCTGGGTCTGGTGGGAAGTGCTTTTCTAATTTAGAAACTTTCCACTCTAAATCTTTGTGTTCTTCGTACATGTGTTTAAACTCTTCGTCTGTTTCTAAAAGTTTTTGGATTGCTTCTTCCCTTGTCATAGCTTCACTCCTTTATTTAAATTTTTTTAAGTGCCGTGCTCCCAACTTGATAAATACTCTATCTGCTCTGGAGTTAACATATCTATCTGTACTCCCATTGCTTGTAGTTTTAATCTTGCGACTTCAAAGTCAAGCTCATCTGGAACTTTGTAAACAGTTTTTTCTAACTTATCAGCATTTTTGTAAACGTATTCTGCTGATAACGCCTGATTTGCAAAGGACATATCCATAACTTGTGCAGGGTGTCCTTCTGCAGCTGCTAAGTTGACAAGTCTTCCTTCTGCTAAAACGTATATATTTCTTCCATCTTTAAGGGTATACTCTTTGACGTTTTCTCTTATATCCCTTGTTTTTACTGCCATCTCTTGTAGTGCTTTTAGGTTTATCTCTACATCAAAGTGTCCAGAGTTGCTAACGATGGCTCCATCTTTCATAACTTCTAAGTGCTGTTTGTCTATAACGTTTATGTTTCCTGTAACTGTCACGAAAAAGTCTCCTATTTTAGCTGCTTCTATCATAGGCATAACTCTGTAGCCATCCATTACAGCTTCCAGTGCTTTAAGTGGGTCTACTTCTGTGACGATAACGTCAGCTCCCATTCCTCTTGCTCTCATCGCTACACCTTTTCCACACCATCCGTATCCTGCAACTACAAACTTAGACCCAGCTATAAGTCTGTTGGTAGCTCTTAAAATACCGTCAATGGTAGACTGTCCAGTTCCGTACCTGTTATCAAAAAGGTGTTTTGTGTAGGCATCGTTTACTGCTATAACTGGAAACTTTAACACTTTATCCTTTGCCATCGCTTTTAATCTTATTACACCTGTGGTTGTCTCTTCTGTTCCTCCGTAAACGTTTGAAGCTAAATCTTGTCTTTCTTTGTGAAGTAAAGATATTAAATCTGCTCCATCATCCATAGTAATGTTAGGTTTTTTATCTAAAACTGCGTTTAGATGTGCGTAGTAAGTGTCTCTGTCTTCTCCGTGAATGGCAAAAACTGGTATCTCAAAATATTTAACTAATGCAGCTGCTACATCGTCTTGAGTTGAAAGTGGGTTTGAAGCTGTAAGGTAAACGTTAGCTCCACCTTCTTTTAGGGTTATCATAAGGTTTGCAGTCTCTGTTGTAACGTGTAAGCATGCAGCAACTGTTATTCCTTTTAAAGGTTTTTCTTTTTTAAATCTTTCTCTTATCTGTCTTAAAACAGGCATATCTTTTTCTGCCCACTGGATTCTAAGAAGACCTTTATCAGCAAGAGAGATGTCTTTTATGTGGTAGTCCATCTAATCCTCCTAATTTTGGTTAAAAAATTATAACACAGCCTAAAAGTGTCTAAATCCTTTATCGTCTAACTTTTCTAACTTTTCTTGAGTTTTTAAGTAAACACCTTCTCCTTCTTCTATATACCCTATTTTTATTAAATCTAAATCTTTATCGGAAGTTAAAGCAAGTTCATACTCTTCTCCACTGTAAAGAATATACTGGTAAGGGTCTTTGTTGTACTTTTGACAAAAGATTTTTAAGTTGTTGTCTATAGGTAATTTTTCTTTTTCTATTACTATTTTGACTTTACTTCTTTTAGATACATGTCCTAAATCTGATACTAAACCATCACTTATATCTATACAGCTTGAAGACTTCTTTACATTTTCTAATAGGTCTATTCTGGCTTTAGGTCTGTAGTGTTTTTCTATTAACTTTTTTTCAAAATCTTCATAACTGTCTTTATCCATCAAGATAAGTTCTAATCCTGCCTTTGATAAACCCAAGTTTGAAGATATATAAACAAAGTCTCCTACCCTTGCTTTGTCCCTTCCTACAAATATGTCTGTTTGGCCTACCATTGACATATCTATCATTAACTGTTTTGAAGAGGACACATTTCCACCTATTGTAAAAAATCCGTAGTAGTCCTGAGCTTCTTTTATGCCTTCGTAAACACCCTTTATAAACTCATAATCTAAATCTTTTGGTAAAGCCAAAGATACTAAAGCCCATCTTGGTTTTCCACCACAGGAAACTATATCACTTACATTTGAGGTAGAAAGCTTCCAACCTAAATCTTTTGGATTTATCTTTTCTTTGATAAAGTGAGAGCCTTCTACTTGAATATCAACTGTAAATAGTAGTAAATCATTTCCTACCTTAACACAAGCACAGTCATCGCTATAGCCAACGATAACATCTTTATCATCTATTGGTAAAATCTGGTTTAACTTATCAATAAGCCCAAACTCGCCTAAGTTTTCTATCTTCATTTTTTAAAACATCAGTCCCATAGCTTCTTTTACTTCTTCCATTGTTTTACTAGCCACTTCTTTTGCTTTCTCGTTTCCTTCACGGATTATTTTATCAAGTAGCTGTCTGTCTTTTTCTAACTCTTTTCTTTTTTCTCTGATGGGCAACAAAAATTTGTTTAGGTTTTCTGCAAGTATCTTTTTACACTCTATACATCCTATCTCTGCATTTCTACATTTTAAATCTATCTGTTTTACAGTTTCTTGGTCTGTAAAGAATTTGTGATAACTAAATACATTGCAAACTTCAGGCCTACCAGGGATAGACTTTTTAACTCTCTGGGTGTCTGTTTTCATAGATAAAACCTTTTTATTTACTTGTTCTTCATCATCACTTAAAGCTATTGTGTTTCCGTAAGATTTGGACATTTTCCTTCCATCTGTTCCAAGCAGTTTTGAAGCTTCTGTTAGTAATGCTTTTGGTTCTACAAAAACAGGTTTGTAGAGATTGTTAAATCTTCTTGCTATCTCTCTGGTTATCTCTATATGAGGTAGCTGGTCTTCTCCTACAGGGACAGCTTGTGCTTTGTAGATAAGTATGTCAGAAGCCATTAAAACTGGATAACCAAAAAATCCATAAGTGTCTATATCTTTTCCTATATCTCCCTCTTTTAGATTAAACACTATCTCATTTGAAAGATTTTCATCTACAGACAGTTTTATTAAACTTTCTTTAAGATACTCAAAATCTATTTCTTTTTTATGATAAAAACTGTCGTGTACTATCTGTCTAATGGTATCTTCTTCTATCTTTATACCTTTTCCAAGTAAAAAATCTCTAACATACTGAAAAAACAAGTTAAATTTTAAATCTTTGTAAGATGGGTTTAACTCAAGCCAGCTTTTAGGTGTTATCATTCCAAGTAATAATGTAAGTTCTGCATGCTGTTTTACAGCTGACTGGACAAAGATAGTGGCTTTTGATGGGTCTATTCCACAGGATATCCAGTCTATAACAAGGTCATAAATGTTTTCTTTTAAATCAGAGGTATCTTTATACTTGTTTGTTAAAGCATGCCAATCTGCAACAAAGAAAAAACATTCGTTGTTATCTTGAAGGTTAATCCAGTTTTTTATAACACCAAAGTAATGTCCAAGGTGTAGCTTACCAGTTGGACGCATACCACTAACTATTCTCATAAATGTCTTAAACCTCCGATTTTTGTTATAATAATTTTACAATAAATTTGGAGGTTTTGAAATTGATAAGAGGAAGAGTTTGGAAATTCAAAGATGATGTAGATACAGACCAGATAATACCTGCAAGATACCTTGTTACAACAGACCCTAAAGAGCTTGCAAAACACGTTATGGAAGATGCAGATCCTACTTTCCCATCTAAAGTGAAAGAGGGAGATATTTTAGTTGCAGGTAAAAACTTTGGTTGTGGCTCATCAAGGGAGCATGCGCCACTGGCTATAAAAGGAGCAGGTATATCAGCAGTAGTTGCAGAGTCTTTTGCAAGGATATTCTTTAGAAACGCTATAAACTTAGGACTTTTGATAATAGAGTCTCCAGAAGCTGCAAAAGAAGCTGAAGAAGGAGATACACTTGAGATAGATGTAAATGAAGGAATCATAAGAAACTTAACAAAAGGAAAAGAGTACAAAATAAAACCACTTCCTGAGAACTTGCAAGCAATATTAAAAGCAGGTGGTTTAATGGAGTACGCAAAGGAAAGATTAAAAAATGCTTCATAACTTAGTTATACCTGTAGATTTAACAGATACAGGTAAAAAAGCTTTAGAGATAGGGTCTAAAATCTCAAAAGAGTTCAACTCTAAAGTATGGATTATAACAGTTATAGAAAAACCAAATATACCTTTTTTGCAGGAACTTCCTGAAGAAGAAAGAAACGCGGTTTTATCCTTAAATGAAAAACTCAAAAGTAAAGCCATAGAAACCCTTGAAAGTTATAAAGAGTATCTTAAAAGTAAAGATATAGAAGTAGATTACAGGATTTTAGAAGGAGATACTGTAGAAAGTATACTTGACTTTTGTGAAACAGTCCATCCTGACCTTATAATCATGCCATCCCACCAAAAATCTGACATAGAACTTAAGGCTATAGGTAGTGTGTCTTTAAGGGTTGCATCAAAGTCAAAGCACCCAGTTTTGGTTATAAAAGGAAATTTAAACTTTGATAAAATTGTAGTTGCTTACGACTTTTTACCATCTTCCCAAGAAGGTTTACAGTTTGCCGTCAATTTGGCAAAACATTTTGGTAGTCAGTTAGTCGTTGTACACGCAGATAACGACAGTAATTTTTCCCATCTAAAATCAGTCCTTGAAAAAGTAAGACAACACAAGCTTGAAAAATTGTCAGAGTTGAAAAATATATATGAAGACATAAAGCTCTACATGGAAGAAGGGAACCCTGATAAGGTGATTATAAAGAAGGCAGTGGAAGAAAAGGCAGATTTAATATTAGTAGGAAAAAGACAAGTAAAAGAAGGAAAAAGAACATTCATAGGTTCAACATCCTATAAGATTTTAAAAGAATCCGCCGTTTCTGTTTTAATTTATAGAGGTAATTATGAATAAATTATTAAAGTATTTATCTACATTGGCAATTTTAAGTGGGTCAGCTGTAGCATCACCTTTAAAACTTCAATCTGAAAATCCCCTTTTTTACTACGGTGTTTGTAAGATAGCAAAAGACAATCAAGATGCAAAGACAGCTTACGATTTTTGTAAAAAAGCTCTTAGTCTAATGCCTGACACTCCAGCTGTATACAGAGAAACTATCTTTTTGGCTTACTCTTTAGGTAGGAAAGAAGAGGCTTTTGATATACTTAAAAAGTACAACGAAAAGTTTAAAAACGACCCTGAGACCTACCTTTTTACAGCATTTTTTTACTCTGTGATAAAACAGCCAGAAAAAGCTATATCTACCCTTGAAGAAGCATACAAAAGGTTTCCTAACAACGAAAAAGTAATATCAACGTTAGTTGATTACTATTTAGAAAACAAACAGATAGATAAAGCAAGACAGCTTTTAGAAAAGTTATCTACTATCAAAAAAGATGACCCAAACGTTTACTTTAAACTTGCAAGAATATACCTGTTTGAAAACAACCTTCAAAAGGCAGAAGAATACTTAAAACAGACTTTAAAAATAGATAAAAACTTTAAACCAGCTTGGCAGATACTTGGAGAATTATACAAACAACAAAAAAGGTACGATGAAGCAATAAAACTGTATAAATCAGTCTTACAAGACAATCCTCAAAATTTAGATGCATTAAACAGACTTTTTCAAGTTTATGTAGATATTGACGATTTTGAAAATGCTTCAAAAACGATAGATAAAATAATTACTTTAAACCCAAAAGACAACGATGCACTTTTAAAGAAGTTTTTACTTTACATAAAGTACGATAAAGCTAAAGAGATTTTAGAAGATTTGCAAAAAACTGTAAAGGAAAATCCTGATAACCTTTTTGCAAAGTTTATGCTTGGAATGGCTTACGAGTCTTTAAACGACTATAAAAAAGCAAAAGAGATATACGAGGAGCTCTACCAACAACAACCTGACAACCAAGAGTTAGTAGATAGACTTACACAGGTTTACGTGAATTTAAAAGAGTACGACAAAGCCCTTGATGTTTACAACAAACTCTATACACAAAATCCAAATGACTACCGCATCTTACTTGCGATGGCTGACATAGAAGACAAAAGAGGAAACACTCAAAGGGCATTAGAGCTAGTTCAAGAAGCAGAAAAAATAAAGCCTGACGATGCAACAGTCTATTTTTTAAAAGCTATTTACCTTGATAAGTTAAAAAACTGGAAAGAAGCAGAAAAGGCACTACTAAAAGCATTAGAACTTCGTCCAAACTACCCCGATGCTCTTAACTACCTTGGATACACATACATAGACAGGGATATAAACGTTGATAAAGGTATAGAGTTAGTTAATAAAGCACTAAGCCTTGCTCCAGACAATCCTGCCTACTTAGACAGTTTGGCATGGGGATACTATAAAAAAGGTGATTATAAAAAAGCCTACGAGATACTCGAAAAAGTCTTAAAGAAGGTAGATGATGACCCTGTAATAAACGAACATTTTGCCGATGTTTTAACAAAGTTAGGTAAAAGTAAAGAAGCTGTAGAATACTACAAAAAAGCACTAAAATTAATTGAAGAAAAAGGGGAAGGAGAGCCGGGGCAAAAAGATAGAATATTAAAAAAACTTAAGTAGGTGAGAAATAATGAAAAAGTTTTTACTACCTGTTTTAATCTTGTTTGTAGCACTTATTTATTCTTGCTCTCCTACGACTTTTCAACCTTTTTACTGTGAAAATAAATTTAGAGAGATAAAACAAAAAGATAACTCTATTCCGGATAAATTTAGTTTTTCAGCGGCTGCTATGGTTTCAGGAATGCCTGTTCTTGTAAAAGGGGAGTTTAAAGATTATGAAAAATTAGTTTTATCCTCTCCTTTTGGAAAATCTCTTTTAAATGTTGAGAGGCAAAATGGTACTTTATGCGTTAAAGCAGCTGGATTTAGTTCCTGTGATAGTAGTGAGATACTCTCTTTAGTTTCTATGTATATGCCTCAAGCTACAGTCTTAACTGATATAAACCTACTTAAAGGTCTTATATCTAAAAAGTTTAACTTACAACCAAATGAAAAAATTGAGTGCCAATCAAACCAGTTAAAAGTTATAAGACCACAGTACACACTTGTTTACGAGGAAAATGAGTTAAAAAGGATTATCTATAAAGACTATACAGTAGAGTATGGACTTAACAACGAGATAAACATCATCAACAATGGTAAAAGTTTAGTTAAGATAACTGTATCAAACCTAAACTTTGAGAAAAATTAGGAGGTGTATTTAAGTTGAGAGATATAAATAAGCTAAAAGAGATTGCCAGAGAACTTAGAATTGATATTATAACGATGGTTTACAACGCTCAATCAGGACATCCTGGAGGTTCTCTGTCTGCGATAGATATACTTACAGTTTTATACTTTGGAGGATTTTTAAGGTACGACCCTAAAAATCCTTGGTGGGAAGATAGAGACAGATTTATCCTCTCAAAAGGACATGCATCTCCTGCCTTGTACTCAGTTTTAGCAAAAGTAGGATACATAACAAAAGAAGAGTTAAATACATACAGAAAAACAAAAGGGTTTGCACCTGACGGATACAGTAGACTACAAGGACATCCTGCTTGGCAGGGAAATAAACACGGTGTTCCAGGAGCTGAAGCTTCAACAGGTTCACTAGGACAAGGACTTTCTGTAGCAATAGGTCAAGCCTTATCAGGAAAACTTGCGAATAAAGATTACAGAGTTTATGTTATGTTAGGAGACGGAGAAATCCAAGAAGGAATGGTGTGGGAAGCTGCGATGTTTGCAGGACATCACAAGTTAGATAACCTATGTGCAATAGTAGACAACAACAACCTACAGATAGACGGAGATGTTAGACAAATTGTAAATGTGCACCCACTAGCAGACAAGTATAAAGCCTTTGGATGGCACGCTATTGAAATAGATGGACACGATTACCAGCAGATAATAGATGCTTTAGAAGAAGCAAGAAATACAAAAGGAAAACCAACCGTAATAGTAGCCCATACAGTAAAAGGAAAAGGAGTGTCATTTATGGAAAATAACTTTAAATGGCACGGAGTTGCACCTAATAAAGAGCAGTACGAAAAAGCCTTGTTAGAACTAACAGCAGGAGGTGTTTAATTTGATGACAGTTGATATATCTTCTTTACCAAAAAAAGCTTTAAGGGACACTTACGGAGAAGTTTTAGTTGAACTTGGTAAAATAGATCCTAACATGGTCGTTTTAGATGCAGATTTGTCAGAATCTACAAGAACACATAAATTTCATGAAGCTTTTCCAGAAAGATTTTTTAATGTTGGGATAGCAGAGCAAAACTTAATAGGTATAGCAGCAGGTTTAGCATACACCGGAAGAACTGTCTATGCTTCATCCTTTGCAATATTTTTATCAGGAAGACCGTGGGAGATAATTAGACAACAGATAGCCTACAACAAACTCAATGTAAAGTTAGTTGCATCCCATGGAGGTGTTTCTGTAGGCCAAGACGGAGCTTCCCATCAGATGAATGAAGATATTTCCCTGATGAGAACTCTTCCTAATATGAATGTAATAGTACCAGCAGACAGCGTAGAGATGGAAAAGGTTTTAAAGAAAGTCCACTGGATAAAAGAACCTTTTTACATAAGAATGAGTAGAGAAAAATTTCCAGTGATAATGCCTCAAGATTACGAATTTGAATTAGGGAAAGGTTATGTGTTAAAAGAAGGAGAAGATGTTTCTGTAATAGCTTGTGGTGTTATGGTATCAATAGCACTTCAAGCAGCTTACGAGCTGGAAAGTGAAGGGATAGACGTTGAAGTTATAAACATGGCATCTATAAAGCCTATAGATAGAGAGTTGATAGTCCAGACAGCGAAGAAAACAAAAGCTGTAGTAACTTCAGAAGAGCACTCTATAATAGGCGGTCTTGGTAGTGCAGTAGCAGAAGTCTTAGGAGAAGAATGTCCTACCATCTTAGTAAGACACGGTGTAGAAGATAGATTTGGTATATCTGGTCCAGCTTGGGAAGTAATGGAAGAGATGGGATTATCAGTAGAAGGTTTAAAAAATAAAGTAAGGTTAGCTCTTTCTAAAAAAACAAAATGATAGTAAAGATATGTGGAATAACCCAGCCTCAGCAGGCTAAGGAGATATCTCAGCTCGGTGCCAACTACTTAGGCACCATCTTTTACCCAAAAAGCCCCAGATACGTAGATTTAGATAAAATAATAGAGATAAAACAATCACTGAATGAAAGTACAAAGTTAGTAGTTGTAGTGGTAAACCAAGATGAAAAAACAGTAGAAGAGCTGCTTTACATAGCAGATATAATCCAGTTTCACGGGGATGAAGATTACAGCTTTGTAAAAAACTTTCCAAAAGACAGAGTTATAAAAGTGTTTCGTATTAAAGAAGAGTCTCAAATTAAACAGATGGAAGAGTATATGAAAGATGATTACTGCTTGCTTTTAGACACTTACAAAGAAGGTATGTACGGTGGAACAGGAGAGACAATAGACATACAGCTTTTAAAAAAAGTTTTAAAACTTTATGATAAAATTATTGTATCTGGAGGGCTTGGGCTGGATAACATAAAGGAAGTTTTAAGCCAGATAAAGCCTTACGGAGTAGATGCTTCATCAAAACTTGAGATTAAACCTGGAATAAAAGATATTAGCAAGGTAAAACAGTTTATAGAGATTGTAAAAAGTTATGAGTCAAATAATTAAAAATATAAAACCAATTTGGGAAGAAAAAACAACACCTATAGTAGACTTTCTTTATAAGATAAATGTATCACCAAATATTTTGACAGTAGTGGGTTTGGTCTTTGTTTTTGTAGGAAGTTTCTTTATTATTAAAGGTATGTTTTTAGTGGCTGGTATTTTTATACTGGTAGGAAATTTATGTGATGCTCTTGATGGGTACTTGGCAAGGAAGTACAACCAGCAGACATTAATGGGTGCATTTTTAGACTCTGTTATAGATAGGTACTCTGATATAATACCTATTCTATCTTTAATGTACTACTTTAAGAATGATGATTTATTTTTCATTTCCTCATCTTTGGCGTTAATAGGCTCTTACATGACAAGTTATACAAGGGCAAGGTCAGAAAGTTTAGGAGTAGAGTGTAAAGTTGGCATAATGGAAAGACCAGAAAGGTCTTTTGTTTTAATACTCTCCCTGCTAACTGGATTTTTAATCTACGGTGTTGGAATAATTGCATTTTTCTCAAATATTACTGTAATACAAAGAGTTATATGTTTTTATAAAAGTGGAAAGTAATCAACAGGGTGGAGGAAAACTAAATGAGAAAAGAACCTATATACTACTATGATTTAGAAAAAGATAAGTTTTTAGTTGAAGGTTTTGAGGTATTAGCAGACTTCCCTTACCTTCTTTCAAATCCGGAGATAGACTACAAGACATTTATCCACCATTTGGATTTACTAAAAAATGAAGATAAAAAGTATGTATACCATATCAACATAGGTACAAAGACTTTGGAAAAGTATATAGATAAAATAATAGAAGCTATAAAGAAACATCCATTAAAAGATAACTTAGTTATAGAAATATTAGAAGAATCCCATTCTAAAGTAGACTCGTTTATAGAGAAACTCCATCAAAATGCTATAAAAATGTCTATAGATGACTTTGGAACAGAGAGTGCAAACCTTGATAGGGTTATAAAAAATATAGATTTTATAGAAAGTATAAAGATAGACAGGGTGGTTTGGAAAAATTTTACAGAAATTGTTAAAAGTTTAGTAGAATCAAACCTTATAAAAAAAGCAAATATAAAAATTCTTGCAGAAAAAGTAGAAACTGAAGAAGAAGTGAGAAAACTTATCTCATCAGGTGTTAGATATTTTCAAGGGTGGTATTTTAAGGATTTTAAAACTATTGTTTCAAAAGAGAATTTAGAAGATATAAACTTAATACTACAGGATTCTGAACTACTTTCCTATTTATTCAAAAAAACTTTAAAAATATCAAGTTACGATAGTATTGAAGACTTACTAAATACTTTTAAAGCAGTAATAATAGCCCATTTTTACAATATTCCTATAGAAAATAAAGAAGAGTTTGAACAGATTTTAGATATGGTACATAAAAAAGAAAGTTTAAATATCTGCCACAATTTGGATGAAGTAGCTCAAAAAACGTTAAAGAAGTTAAATTTCATTCTTGCATCTTTACAGACCCTTGAAAATCTTTTAAATAAGCTTAAAAATGAAAGAAATAAGATAGAAACTCTTAATGAGATTATGATTGTAAGAGATAGTTTAAAAAAATACAACCTTGATTTAAAGTACCTTCTTGAAAATTTTAAAACTATTCCCCATGAAGATTTTATATCTAAAAAAGAGTTTATGTCTACGTTAAAATACAGGTTTAATAAAAAGCTTCCAACTACTATAGTTTACCTGTATTTCCCTTCTCTTCGTAATGTTTTTTTTAATAAAGGTGTTTATTACTATAAACTGACATTAGACTACTTAATAAATAAACTAAACTACTATCTACCAAAGGATACTGTTGGTGCTCTTGTAGATAATTTTACCATAGGAATTATATTAGATGGGAATATAAAGAAAAATCAAAAATTAATAGATAGCTTGAAAAAACATCTTTCAAACACTACATTTCAGATAGAAAAAAAGTTTATAGAACTAGAACCTAAAATTGCATATACAGACTTTAAAGAAAGTGATGAAGACTCAGAAAAACCTATCTACAGAATTGAAGCTCTTCATTACGAACTTACAAACTTTAATCAAGATGTTGCAAGTGAGTAAAGGATGCTGTCTTCTGTAAGGATAAAAAAGTTTCTATACATTAAAGATGTTGAGATAGACCTACACCCTAAAATGAATGTATTTACAGGAGAAACGGGAGTAGGAAAGTCCTTAGTAATAGATGCTATAACGTTTGTCTTAGGAGAAAAAGGAAATTACGAAGAAGAAGACTACGTAGAGTTAACCTTTGAAGTTGATAACGACTATTCAGAAGATGGTATTTTAGTTATTGCAAGACAGATAAAAAACGGAAAGAGTCTTTACTACCTAAACGGTAGAAAAGTAGGAAAATCCCTTATACAAGAGGTAAGTAGAGACCTTATAGAAGTCCATGGACAACATTACAGCCAAAGACTGTTTGATAAAGATTACCACAGGGAAGTTTACGATAAATATCTAAAGATAGAAGACAAACTACAAGAGTTTCAGCAGCTGTATATTCAGTATCAAAAACTAAAAAAAGAGTATGAAGACATTATCCTAAAACAGTCAGACAGGCTTCAAAAGATAGACTTTTTACAGTTTCAGATAAACGAGCTACAAAGTGCAAACCTGAAAGAAGGAGAAAAACAAAAACTCGAACAAGAGTATAACTACTACTCAAACATACAAACAATAAAAGAAAGTGTAGAGTTTACAAAAGCTTTAATATCCCAAGAAAACGGTATACTTCAAAATCTATCTACAGCTGTAAAAAGTATATCAAAAGTATCAGATTTTGAAGAAAGACTGTCTAAAGTGTTAGACAATTTAGAAAACGCAAAAACCTTGATTGAAGAAACCTACTACGACCTTGAAGACTTTGATTTAGACTTTAACCAAGAAAAACTCCATCAGATAGAAGAAAGGTTAAACTTAATCAATCACTTAGAAAGAAAGTACGGCTACGATGAAAAAGGATTAATCAACCTTCTTGAAAATCTACAAAATGAGTTGGAGACACTACTACACCTTGAAGATAAAACACCTATTTTAGAAAGTCAGTTAAAACAACTCCACAGCCTTGTAGTTGAAAAAGCCAATGAACTATCTAATATAAGAAAAAGTAAAGTTAAAGAGTTTGAGGAAGAGGTGTTAAACCATCTAAAAGACCTTGCCTTTAAATCAGCTGACTTTAAAGTGTTAATACAAGAAAAAGAGTTAGACAGATACGGAATAGATAAAGTCCAGTTTTTATTTTCTGGTAATAAAGGGTTTGAGCCAAAACCTTTAGATGAGATAGCTTCAGGAGGAGAGATATCAAGACTTTCTTTAGTATTAAAACTAATATCTAAAAAGTCTGTTAACACTATGATTTTTGACGAGATAGATACAGGTATAGGTGGTATAACAGCTGTATCTATGGCAAAGAAGTTAAAACAGCTCTCTAAAGACTTTCAAATTATTCTAATAACTCATCTTCCACAGATTGCAGTTATAGGAGATAAACATTTTTATATAGATAAACAAGAAGAAAACGGAAAGACAAGAGCAGTTATAAAACAGTTAACCCAAGATGAAAGAATTAAAGAGATTGCAAGAATGTTAAGTGGAATAGTAAACGAAGACTCTATAAACCTTGCAAAAGAACTTTTAAAACAAGGAGAAGTATGGACAAGATAGTTATTCACGGAGCAAGACAACATAACCTTAAGAATATAGATTTAGAATTACCAAAAAACAAACTTATTGTAATAACTGGACCTTCAGGGTCTGGAAAGTCTTCCCTTGCTTTTGATACAATTTACGCAGAAGGACAAAGAAGGTACGTAGAAAGTCTGTCTGCTTACGCAAGACAATTTTTAGGTATTATGGAAAAACCTGATGTAGACAGTATAGAAGGTTTATCTCCTGCTATTGCTATAGACCAAAAAACTACATCAAAGAATCCAAGGTCTACAGTCGGAACGATAACAGAAATTTATGATTATTTAAGACTATTGTTTGCCAGAGTTGGAAAGGCTCACTGTCCAGAGTGTGGAACGGAGATATCCTCCCAATCTCCTCAAGAGATATCAGAAAGTATAATGAAGCTCCCAGAAGGAACAAAAATTCAAATTCTTGCACCTATCGTTAGAGGACAGAAAGGAGAGCATAAAGAAGTCTTAGAAAGGATAAAAAGGCTTGGATATCCAAGAGTTAGAATAGATGGAGAGATTTACCTTACAGAAGAGATACCAAAACTTGAAAAGAATAAAAAACATACTATAGAGATAGTTGTAGATAGAATAACTGTAAAAGAAGGTATAAGAACAAGGGTAAACGATTCTGTAGAACAAGCTTTAAAACTATCTGATGGGCTTGTTGTAATAAACATAGTAGACCGTCAAGAAGATATAATCTACAGTGAAAAATTTGCCTGCCCAGTACACAACTTCTCAATCCCAGAACTATCTCCGAGATTATTTTCATTTAACAGTCCTTATGGAGCTTGCCCTGTCTGTAAAGGTCTTGGTGTTATACACAAGATAGACGAGTCTGCTTTAATTGATGAAAACAGGTCTGCAATAGAGGCTTTCAGAATATCTGATAGTCTATCTTTTAAATACATCAAGGCAATGGTAGGAGAAATTTTAGACCTTCATAGAGTAAACAGATACAAGAAATTTAAAGACCTTCCACCACACATAAAACACGAGATACTTTACGGAGATGAGTATTTTGAAGGTATAATTCCACACCTTGAAAAAAAGTTTTTAGAAACAGATGTAGAAAAGTACAGAGAAGAAATCGGAAAGTACATTAAAGAGATAAAATGTCTTGAGTGTAAAGGCTCAAGGCTGAGAAAAGAAGCTCTAACGGTTTTAGTTGGAGGAAAGAATATATACGAAGTTGTCCAGATGGATATAAGTCTGGCTTACAGATTTTTTGAAGAGTTTGAAAAATCTCCTATGTCAGAAAAAGATAAAGTTGTAGCAGAAAAAGTTATAAAAGAAATTAAAGAGAGGTTAAAGTTTTTAATAGATGTTGGTCTTGATTACCTTACTTTAGAAAGGTCTGCTACCACTTTAAGTGGAGGAGAAGCCCAGAGAATAAGACTTGCAACCCAGATAGGGTCAAAACTGTCAGGTGTTTTATACGTCTTAGATGAACCTTCAATAGGACTTCATCCAAGGGACACAGAAAAGCTTATTAACACTTTGAAAGAACTTAGAGACTTAGGAAATACTGTTATAGTTGTAGAACACGACCCTGAAACAATAGAAGAAGCTGACTATATAGTTGATATAGGACCTGGTAGTGGTGTTTATGGAGGACAGATTACAGCTGTAGGAACTGTAGAGGAGATAAAGCAAAATCCAAACTCTCTAACAGGAAAGTACTTAAGTGGAAAACTTAAAATACCTTTACCTAAAGAAAGAAGAAGGATAAAAGACAAATACTTAACGATTTACGGTGCAAGACACCATAACCTTAAAAATATAGATGTTAAAATACCTTTAGGTGTCTTTGTGGCTATAACAGGTGTATCTGGAAGTGGAAAATCAACGCTTATATACGATATACTTTGGCAAGCAGCAAAAAATAGATTTTATGAAACAAATGAAGAAGTAGGACTTCACGACAAAATAGAAGGATGGGAACATATAGATAAGGTTATAAACGTTGACCAATCTCCAATAGGAAGGACACCAAGGTCAAACCCAGCTACATACACAAAGGTGTTTGACTATATAAGGGAACTTTTTGCATCAACCATAGAAGCAAAGGCAAGGGGATACACTGCAGGCAGATTTTCTTTTAATGTTAAAGGTGGTAGATGTGAAGCTTGTCAGGGAGAAGGTGTAGTAAAAATCGAGATGCACTTTTTACCAGATATATACGTAACTTGTGAAGTGTGCGGAGGAAAAAGGTACAACAAAGAAACTTTGTCTATTCTATACAAAGGAAAAAATATAGCAGACGTTTTAGATATGACAGTAGCCGAAGCTTTAGAGTTTTTTGAAAATGTACCTACCATTAGGAATAAGCTTAAAGTTCTTCATGATGTAGGACTTGATTATATAAAGTTAGGTCAGCCTGCTACCACTTTAAGTGGTGGAGAAGCTCAAAGGATAAAACTGTCAAGAGAGTTATCAAAAAGGGACACAGGAAGAACTCTATACCTTTTAGATGAACCTACTACAGGACTTCATTCCCATGATGTTGCAAAACTAATTCAAGTACTAAATAAACTTGTAGATAAAGGAAACACTGTAGTTGTCATAGAACATAACTTAGATGTTATAAAATGTGCAGACTGGATAATAGACCTTGGCCCTGAAGGAGGAGAAAAAGGAGGGCAGATAGTAGCCCAAGGGACTCCAGAAATGGTAGCATCTAACGAAAACTCTTACACTGGAAGGTTTTTAAAAAAGTATTTAGTTTAGATTATCTATCTTTTTACAGCTTCACTACCATACATGTTGTAGCTTTTTTTACTCCTGGTATAGAGTTTATGTCCCTTATTACAACTTTTCCTATTTCGTTTTGGTCTTGTCCAACTAAATAAACAATAATGTCGTATATTCCTGTTACTACGTCTGCAGACTTTACGTTAGGGACACTTGCCAAAGCTTTTAAAATAGCAGGGATCTCAGAAGGATTTGCCTCTATCAATACGTAAGCTGAAGCTGCCGTACTTATTTCAATATCTTTAAGTAATTCTTCAAAGGTTATTGGAACTTCTTCTAACTTTTCCATATTCTCTCCTCTCTTTTTTTATAAAATATATCTACTTAAATCTTCGTTAGATATTATATCTCCAAGTTTTTCTCTTACAATGTTTGCGTCAATAATCACTTTTTGACCTTTTAAGTCCGGAGCGTTAAATGAGTAATCTTCCATTATTTTTTCTAAGATTGTATGTAGTCTTCTTGCACCTATGTTTTCTGTCTTTTCGTTTACTTCTTGGGCAAGTCTTGCTATCTCTTCTATAGCATCTTGTGTAAATTCTAACTCTACTCCTTCTGTTAACATAAGGGCTTTATACTGTTTTATAAGTGCATTTTTAGGCTCAGTTAGTATCCTTACAAAGTCTTCTTTAGTCAGAGGTTTTAGTTCAACTCTTATGGGAAATCTACCTTGGAGCTCTGGAATTAAGTCAGAAGGTTTTGAGAGATGAAATGCACCAGCTGCTATAAAAAGTATATGGTCTGTTCTTACAGGTCCGTACTTTGTAGATACAACAGTTCCTTCAACTATGGGTAGTAAGTCTCTTTGAACACCTTCCCTTGATACGTCAGGTCCAGACCTACTACTTGATTTTGAAGCTACTTTATCTATCTCGTCTATAAAAACAATTCCAAAGTTTTCCACTCTCTTTATAGCTAAAGATTGGACTTCATCCATATCTATCAGTTTTTCTGCTTCTTCGTTTTCTATTACTTTTAATGCCTCTTTTACAGTAAGTTTTCTCTTTTTACTTCTAGAGGGACCTAGTGAAGAGAATATCTCTTTTAACTGACTTTCTATATCTTCTAACCCTGGAACAACAACCCCACCAATTACGGCTTGAGCTTTTTCCGTTACGTCTATCTCAACAACTCTATCATCTAATAATCCTTCCTTTAACATTTGCCTAAATTTTTCTCTTGCAGGAGATTCTTCCTCTTCTTCTGTTAAGCTACCGTATCTTCTTGGTCTTTTTGGTACTAAGTAGTCTAAAACTTTTTCTTCAGCTATCTTTCTAGCTTTTTCTCTTACTTCTTCCATTTTTTCTGCTTTTACCATTTTAAAGGCAACGTCAGTAAGCTCTCTAATGATTGACTCTACATCTCTTCCTACGTATCCTACTTCTGTGAACTTTGTTGCTTCAACTTTTATAAAAGGTGCTTTTACTAAAGCTGCTAGTCTCCTAGCTATCTCAGTTTTACCTACACCTGTAGGACCTATCATCAGTATGTTTTTTGGTATTACTTCATCTCTCAGATCTTCTGGTAGGTTTTGTCTTCTCCATCTATTTCTAAGAGCTATAGCTACAGCCTTTTTTGCTTCATATTGTCCAACTATATACTTATCTAACTCTTCTACTATCTGTTTAGGTGTTAATTCTTCCCTTACTTCCACTTACTCCTCCTTTAATCTTCTAAAGTTGAGATGTCTCCAAGTTCTTGTCCTAACTCTTTGGCTCTTAACACTCTTCTCATTATTTTGCCGCTTCTTGTCTTTGGTAGTTTATCTACAAACTCTATCTCGTCTGGAACTGCTATAGCTCCAAGTACTTCTTTAACTGTTTCTTTTATTTCTTCTACAAGTTCAGCAGAAGGAGTATAACCTTCTTTTAAAACAACAAACGCTTTTATAGACTCTCCTTTTATCTCGTTTGGTTTTCCTATTACAGCAGCTTCTGCTACTGCTGGATGTTCTATTATAGCTGACTCAACTTCCGCATTACCTATTCTGTGTCCTGCAACACTTAAAACATCATCAGCTCTTCCAAGTATCATTATATAACCATCTTCATCTATTGTAGCAAGGTCTCCAGCTGAGTAAACGTTTCCGGGGATTTCTTTCCAGTACTTTTCATACCTTTCAGGCTCTCCCCAACAAGTTCTAAGCATAGAAGGCCAAGGCTTCTTTATAACAAGGTGTCCTATCGTGTTAGGTGGCAGTGAGTTTCCTTCTTTATCTACAATGTCAGGAACAACACCAAATAGAGGTTTTCCTGCTTTTCCTGGTTTTGCAGGATAACAAGGTAAAGTAGTTATCATATGAGCTCCTGTTTCTGTTTGCCACCAAGTATCTACAACTACAGCTTTTCCTCTACCTATGTTTTTGTAGTACCAAAGCCAAGCTTCTGGATTTATTGGCTCTCCTACAGACCCTAAAATTTTTAAAGATGATAAATCGTACTTCGCAGGTATCTCGTCTCCAAATCTCATAAGCATCCTTATAGCTGTAGGAGCTGTGTAGAATACGTTAACTCTGTATTTGTCTACATACTCCCACCATATTCCAGGATGAGGGTATACAGGCACTCCTTCCATCATTACAATAGTTGTCCCATTTAAAAGTGGTCCATAGACTATATAGCTATGACCTGTTATCCAGCCTATATCTGCAGTACACCAGTAAACAGTATCTTCTTTTATGTTAAACACTGTTTTAGTAGTTAGGTAAGTGTTTACCATATATCCACCGACTGTGTGTAGCACACCTTTTGGCTTTCCTGTTGTTCCCGATGTGTAAAGTATAAACAGAGGGTCTTCTGAATCCATAACCTCAGGATTGAAGTAGGGAGAAGATGTTTTTATCAACTCCTCAAAACTTACAAACTTCTTACTAAACTCAGATTCTTCTAACTCTCTATCTCTATCCCAAACTATTACATTCTTGACAAAATCTAAGTCATATATGGCTTCTTTCACAATTGGAAGTAGAGGAATCTTTTTGCCCCTTCTCTTTGTGTAGGTTGCAGTTATAACAACTTTTGCCTTTGCGTCGTTTATTCTTAACTTTAAGGCTCCTTCACTAAATCCAGCGAAAACTACACTGTGTATAGCTCCTATTCTTGCACAGGCAAGCATAGAAATTACAGCTTCTACCGTGTTTGGCATATATATAGAGACCCTATCTCCTTTTGATACACCTAACGACTTTAATCCGTTTGCAAGTCTGTTTACTTGTTCGAGTAATTCTCCGTAAGTGAGTTTTTTCTCATTTCCTTCTTCATCTACTGATATGTAAGCTACTTTATTTCTTCTACCTTTTTCAATGTTAGCATCTAAACAATTATAAGTTATGTTTGTTTTTCCATTTACAAACCACTTTGCATAAGGGAAGTTCCACTCTAAGACCTTGTCCCACTTTTGAAACCAGTGAAGCTGTGATGCAACTTCTGACCAGAATTCTTCTGGGTTTTCTATAGATTTTTTATACATACTTTCGTAATCTTGAACGATACACTCTTTTTTAATATCTTCTGGTGGATAGAAAATTTCTTTTACCTGAAGGTGAACTTGCTCTAAATTTTCCATCTTTTACCCCCTCTTTAGGATTTATATAAAACTATGTTTGATTTTTAGATTTATCAAGCCTGTTTTTGTAAGAAGCTTCTACAAAACTTACAAATAAAGGATGGGGGGCAAATGGTTTACTTTTAAACTCTGGATGAAACTGACAAGCTATAAACCATCTGTGGTTAGGTATTTCTACTATTTCTGGTAAATTTCTTGCTTTATACACTCCAGAAACAACTAAACCTTTTTCTTCTAAAATAGGAACATACTTGGGGTTAAACTCGTACCTGTGTCTGTGCCTTTCTGATATCTCGTTTTGTCCGTATATCTGGTATGCTTTTGTACCCGGTTTTAAAGTACATTTGTAAGCTCCAAGTCTCATAGTTCCACCTTTTTTGTCTACATTCTTTTGGTCAGGCATTATATCTATAACTGGATGGGGTGTAAATGGATTAAACTCTGTTGAGTTTGCTCCTTCAAGACCAGCTACAGACCTTGCAAACTCTATAACTGCTATTTGCATACCAAGACATATTCCAAAGTATGGAATGTTATTTTCTCTTGCATACTTGGCAGTTAGTATCTTTCCTTCTATCCCTCTGTCTCCAAATCCACCGGGGACTAGTATTCCATCAAGGCCTTTTAACATTTCTTGATAATTTTCTTGGTTTATCTTCTCTGAGTTTATCCAATGGATGTTGATTTTTACTTTGTTTGGAATTTGGGCATGTATTAAAGATTCGTTTATACTTTTGTAGGCATCTTTTAGTTCTACATACTTTCCAACTATACCTATATCAACTTCTTTCTCTAATTTTGATAGAGCTGTAACTATCTTTTTCCATTTTGATAAGTCAGGTTCTCTATACTCAAGGTTAAGATGTTTTGCTATTGCCTTATCAAGACCTTCTTTTTTAAAGTAGAGGGGTATTTCGTATATTATATCTAAATCTGGAGCTGAGAATACAGAGTCTTCATCAACGTTGGTAAATAGAGATAATTTTCTTTTGATGTCTTTTGGAAGTGGAAACTCTGACCTTCCTATTAAGATGTCAGGCTGGATACCAATAGCCCTTAATTCCTTTACAGAGTGTTGACTTGGTTTTGTTTTTAGTTCTCCTGCAACTTTGATGTAAGGTACATAGGTTAGGTGTATATACATCACATCTTCTTTCTTGTTTTCTATTCCCATCTGTCTGATTGCTTCTAAAAATGGCAGACTCTCTATGTCTCCTACCGTTCCACCTATCTCAACTAAGGTTATATCATGGTTTTCCGCAACTTTTTCTATGGATTTTTTAATCTCGTTTGTAAAGTGAGGTATAACCTGAACTGTAGCTCCTAAAAAAGCTCCCCTTCTTTCTTTTTCAAGAAGGTTATGGTATAGCTTTCCTGAGGTAGTGTTGTTATGTTTTGTCATTACTGCGTTTGTAAATCTTTCGTAGTGGCCAAGGTCAAGGTCTGTCTCAGCTCCATCTTCTGTCACAAAAACTTCTCCGTGTTGGTAAGGATTCATCGTTCCCGGATCTATGTTTAAGTAAGGGTCAAGTTTCATAAGGGTTATTTTATAACCCATACTCTCTAAGATTGAACCTATTGCAGCTGATGTAACACCTTTTCCTAAGGAAGATAAAACACCACCTGTTATGAATATATACTTTTTCAATCCTACACCTCAGGTTATAGTTTTAGTTTTCCTTTAAACTGTTTCTCTATCTCTCTTCTTGTTTCTTTTTCTTTTATATCTTCTCTCTTTTCGTACTTAACTTTACCTTTGGCAAGGGCTATCTCTACTTTAGCTTTTCCGTTTTTAAAGTAAACTTGTAAAGGGACAATTGTAAGACCTTTTTCTTTTACTTTTCCCATAAGTCTTAGTATCTCCCTTTTATGAAGTAAAAGTTTTCTTTTTCTATAAGGGTCGTGTCCAAGTTTGTGGGCAGGTTTGTAAGGTGCAATGTAGCAGTTGTAAAGCCATGCCTCCCCATCTTCAATTATAACAAAACTATCTTTTAAATTACAAGCTCCTTCCCGTAAAGACTTTACCTCTGAACCTGTAAGCACAATACCAGCTTCGTACTTCTCAAGTATGTTGTAATCATGAAATGCTTTTTTGTTTGTTGCAACAACTTTAACAGACATTAAAATCAGCTCCGTTTTTAACTATTCCTTATTTTAAAAGATAACTCTTTTACTGTATCAACCAAGTACTTTACTTTCTCAACATCCATATCTGGATTTAGCCCGTGTCCAAGGTTAAATATATGTCCCGAATCTTTTCCCCAGCTTTCTAATATATACTCAGCCTCTTTTTTAATAGCATTTTTTTCTGCATATAAAATTGTAGGGTCTAGGTTTCCTTGAACAGCTGCATTAGGATATATTTTATTTTTTACATCTTTTATATCTACCATCCAGTCCACACTGTAAACATCAGCTCCAGATTCACCTATAAAGTCTATAACTCCTGCTACTCCTTTTGAAAAGTGAATAACAGGTTGATAGTCTTTTTTGAGATTCTTGATTATTTTCTTTATAGGTGGTAAAGCAAACTCTTTGTAATCTTTCGGCGAGAGATGTCCCGCCCAACTATCAAATATCTGAACAGCATCAGCTCCAGACTTTATTTGGAAGTTTAAGTAATCAATAATAACATCAGCTATTATATCTAAAAGTTTTTTAAACTCTTGTGGATTGTCGTACATAAACTTTTTTGCCTTTTTAAAATCTCGGCTACCTCTTCCTTCTATCATGTATGCGGCTAAAGTAAAAGGAGCTCCTGCAAAGCCTATAACGGGCAGTTCTCTGTTTAAGGTTTGATTTACTCCTTTTATTATCTCTCCTACGTAATGTACATCTTCTGTGTTAAAAGGTTTTAGATTTTCTACATCTTCCACAGATTTAATAGGATTTTCAAATACAGGTCCTTCTCCTTCTTTAAAGTCAAACTTCATACCTATTGATTCCAGTGGAGTAAGTATGTCTGAAAAAATTATTATTGCGTCAACATCAAGAATTTTTTTAGGTAGTAGTGAAGCCTCTACTGCAAGGTCTACGTTTTTGTAGAAGTTTTTAAAACTTCCTGCTTTTTCTCTTAGCTCTCTATACTCTTTCATATACCTACCTGCCTGTCTCATAAGCCAGATAGGTGTTCTTTCTATCTTTTGGTTTTTACAAGCTTTTAAAAATAGGTCATTTTTTAAATTCATTATTTAAGCTCCATATTTTTAAATGCTCTTTTAAGTATCTTTCCCGGTTTAAAGTGAACTGTTTTAGAATAACTTACCCTTTTCTTACCTTTTAGGGGTTTTTTCCTTTTTAACACTTTAAATGTTCCAAGTTTTCTTATTTCTATCTTTTCTCCAGATGCTAGTCCTTCTATCATTTTATCAAATATAGCGTCAACTACTTTTTTTATCTCTTTAGAGTCTATATTTGTATACTTTTCTTTTAATATCTTTACAATATCAGACTTTTTCATACAAGCTCCTCCATATTAATATTCATTTTTATTAGTTGTTCTTTACATCTATCACAGACTTTCTGCCCGTTTCTTCCAACAGATTCATCGTATATCCAACATCTTGGACATTTTTCACCTTTTGCCCTACCGACTGCAACTGTAGAGCCTTTTACAGACTCTCCTTCTATCACTACCTCTGCCTGTGGATTTTCTGATAACTCTACCTGACTTACAGTAAAGAAAAACTTAATCCAGTCTACCCTTTCTTCAATAAGTTGTTTATAGTCTTGTGGAAGTTTTAAGATAACTCTTGCCTCGTAAGGGTGTCTAACTAAATCTTTTTTTCGTGCCTCTTCAACTGCCTTTAGTACATCGTCTCTTATCTGTAGAAGTTTTTCATAGACATTTTCTAAATCTTTGTCTATATACTCTGAGTTTACAGAAGGCAGTAGTTCAAGATGTATACTTTCTTTTAAAGAAGGATCTATCTTCCTTGTATACTGCCATACTTCTTCAGTTGTAAAAGATATTATAGGTGCAAGTAGTTTATTTAGTGATAAAAGAAGCTCCCAAAGAGCTGTTTGTGCAGACTTTCTTTCTAAAGATTTAGGTGCGTATATGTATAAACGGTCTTTTAGTATGTCTAAGTAAATAGCAGAAAGGTCAACTATAAAGAAGTTTTTAACACTGTGGTATATCTTGTGGAATTTTCCCTCTTCATAGGCTTTGTCAGAAAGCTGTATAAGACCTTGCAGTTTAGATAGTATCCATCTATCAAGCTCAAGCATATCTTTGTATTCTACCTTGTCTTGGGAAGGGTTAAAGTCGTAGAGGTTTCCTAAGAAGAATCTAAATGTGTTTCTTATTTTTCTATAGTCTTCGGCTATCCTTTTTATTAGGTTAAAACCTATTTTTATATCTTCTGTGTAATCTTCTGTAACGACCCACAGTCTTAAGATATCAGCTCCGTACTCGTTTATAACTTTCTCTGGAGCTACAACGTTCCCTGCAGATTTAGACATTTTTCTGCCTTTTTCATCAAGGGTAAATCCGTGGGTTAAAACACTGTCGTAAGGAGCTCTGTTATAAGAAGCCACAGACTCTAAAAGTGAAGACTGGAACCATCCCCTGTGCTGGTCTGACCCTTCTAAGTACATATCAGCAGGCCACCTTAACTCTTCCCACTCTCCGTACTTTAAAACTGCAGCGTGAGACACGCCAGAATCAAACCAAACATCAAGAATGTCTTCTTCCTTTTTAAAGTTTTGACTGCCACACTTTTTACATCTATACCCTTCTGGTAATAATTCTTTTACATCTTTCTCAAACCATACATCAGCTCCGTACTCATTGTTTTTGACTAAGTTTGCAACATGCTGGAAAACCTCCATATCTTTAACTATCTCACCACAGTCCTGACAGTAAAAGACTGTAATAGGTACTCCCCAACTTCTCTGTCTTGATATACACCAGTCAGGTCTATTCTCTACCATACTTTTTATTCTGTTTTGACCGTAAGAAGGTATCCATTTAACTCTTTCAATCTCTTTTAATGCTTCTCCTCTAAGGGTGTTTCCACCTTCTAATATAGCATCCATTGAGATAAACCACTGGGGAGTAGCTCTGAATATTACAGGATTTTTACATCTCCAGCAGTGTGGGTAGGAGTGGTTTATAACTTCTTTGTGTATTAGAGCTCCTACTTCTTCAAGTTTGTTTATTATAATTTCATTTGCATCAAAAACCCTTACTCCTTCAAGCCAAGATGGAGCTTCTTTTGTAAATCTTCCTTCATCATCAACAGGAGCAAAAGGTTCTACTTTATACCTTTGACCTATTATATAGTCTTCCTGACCATGTCCTGGAGCCATATGAACAAGTCCAGTACCAGCTGACAACTCTACAAACTCAGAGAGGTATATTTTTGAAACTCTATCAATAAACGGATGGTAGTACTCTTTAAATTCAAGGTCTTTTCCTTTAACTTCTTTTATAACTTCACCTTCTAAATTTGTCTTTTCTTTAAAACTTTCTAACAACTCTTTTGCAATGATTAAAGTACCTTTTTCTGTTTTGTAGTAAACATAATCATACTCAGGGTGAACCATTATTCCAAGGTTTGCTGGAAGCGTCCAAGGAGTAGTTGTCCAGATAACAGGGTAGGCGTCTTCATCTACAAGTTTAAACTTTACGTAGATGGAAGGGTCTTTCTTTTCTTGGTACTCAACCTCTGCCTCAGCTTCTGCAGTTTTATCGTAAATACACCAGTAAACAGGTTTTTTTCCTCTGTATGCTACACCTTTTTCAAATATTCTTCCAAGCTCTAAAATCTCTTGAGCTTGGTAAGATGGTTTCATAGT
Organism: Sulfurihydrogenibium azorense Az-Fu1; assembly: GCF_000021545.1. NCBI lineage: Bacteria > Pseudomonadati > Aquificota > Aquificia > Aquificales > Hydrogenothermaceae > Sulfurihydrogenibium > Sulfurihydrogenibium azorense. The sequence goes on along the minus strand of NC_012438.1, from coordinate 1,425,553 downwards.
AAGGTACGGGTTTTCCCAGTTTCCTATGATTCCCAGTCTTTTAAACTCTTGTTTTTGTATTTCTACAAATGTTTTTGCGTATTCTCTACAAAGTTTTCTAAATTCTGACTTTGGAATATCTTCTTTTTTTATTTTCTTTTCTTTTAGCTGTTTTTCAACTTGCTGCTCTATAGGTAGTCCGTGGCAATCCCACCCTGGAACGAATGGAGCGTCTTTACCTTTCATAGACTGATACTTAACAAGAATATCTTTTAAAATCTTGTTTAATGCGTGTCCTATGTGAATATGACCGTTTGCGTAAGGTGGTCCATCATGAAGTATATACTTCTCTTTTCCTTTTCTTTCTTCTCTTAACTTTCCATATAGGTTTATCTTATCCCAAAGGGATAGTATCTCTGGTTCTTTATTTGGTAAGTTTGCCTTCATAGGAAAGTCTGTCTGAGGTAAGTTTAAAGTATCTTTAATTTCCAACTATTTAAACCTCCTTCAAGTTTGGAAAGTATTATTATACCACTTTTAAAGATAAAAAACCTCTTGACAAATCAATAAATTAGGAGTTAAACTTAGATATCACTTTATTTAGGAGGGTTTTTCATGACTAAGTCAGAATTAATCGCAAAGGTAGCTGAAAAGGCAGGCCTTAAAAAGGCTGAAGCGGAAAGAGCTGTAAACGCAGCTATTGAAGCTGTTGTAGAAGCTCTTTCTAAGGGGGAAAGAACAGCTATTCCTGGTCTTGGCGTTTTCAACGTTAGAGAAAGAAAAGCAAGAAAAGGTAGAAACCCAAGAACAGGAAAAGAGATTAAAATCCCTGCAAGAAAAGTGGTAGCATTTACAGCTGCTAAATCTTTAAAAGAAGCTTTAAACGCTAAGAAAAAGTAATTTCTTAGATATTACGGGGCTTTAAAGCCCCGTTTTTATATTATTTATAAACTTCTGTTCCAATACCTTCTTGGGTGAATATCTCTAATAGTATACAATGTGGTATTCTACCATCTAATATGTGTGCTTTGTTTACACCGTTTTCAACAGCATAGGTACAAGCTTTTACCTTTGGAATCATTCCACCTTTTATTACTCCTGTCTTTATCATCTCTTCAATCTCTTTAGTTGATACTGAAGATAAAGTTTTACCTTCTGAGTCTTTTAAACCTTCTATGTCTGTTAGGAATATAACTTTTTCAGCTTTTAAAGATACAGCTATTGCAGATGCTACTAAATCAGCGTTTATGTTGTATGCGTTACCTTCATCATCATATCCTATAGGAGCTATCACTGGAATGTAGTTATCTTCATCAAGATTTATCAAAAGTGAAGGGTCAACCTCTTCAACCTCTCCAACATGTCCAAGGTCTAGTAATTCTGTAGGTCTAAAGTCTCCCATTGATTTAAAGTACTCTTCAGCGTCTAACTTTTTCGCTTTTATAAGACCACCATCTTTCCCTGTAATACCAACTGCCTTTACATGTCCTCCTGAGTAGCTGTTTATAAGTTGAACGATACTTTTATTTACAAGGCCACCTAAAACCATCTCAACTATGTCCATAGTCTCTTTATCTGTTACTCTTAAACCACCTACAAATTTAGACTCTAGCCCCATCTTTTTTAGGTACTGACCTATCTGAGGTCCTCCACCATGGACAATTACAGGGTTAATACCGATATACTTAAGCATAATAACATCTTGAGCAAAAGCAGACCTTAGGTCAGCTTTATCCATGGCATTTCCACCGTATTTAATAACAAAAGTTTTTCCTCTAAAGGTTCTAATGTAAGGTAATGCCTCAAGTAAAATACTCGCCTTTTCAACAACTCTTTCCAATATGAAACCTCCGTGATTTTTAAAAGAAAATTATAATACACTGAGTTTAAAGATAAGAATTTTTTGTTAACCTTTTTATTTTGAGTGAGTAAGGATTTAAAAAAAAGAATGACCCCAACGGGATTTGAACCCGTGTCGCCGGCGTGAAAGGCCGGTGTCCTAGGCCAGGCTAGACGATGGGGCCATATTCTTTTGAAGTGAGTCGCCTGGGAATCGAACCCAGGACCACCGGTTTAAAAGACCGGTGCTCTACCGACTGAGCTAGCGACTCACAATCGAGATTAATAATATATCACATTTGATTTTAAAATGCAATACCTGTGTATAAGTTTCAATACACAGTGAACACCTACCCCTTTAAAATAATTTCAACAAAAACAGGAGGTAGGTTATATGAAAGGTATTATAGGAACCCCTATGTATATGACAACACTCTTTCCTAAAAAACTATCAAACAAGATTAAAGACATTCCTTTAACAAAAGAAGCCAAAAAAAGACTAAAATGGATACAGCACTACCAAGATACAAAAAATATATCCAAAACCTGCAGATACTTCGGAATATCAAGAACTACCTTCTATAAATGGTTTGAAAGATACAAAAAAGACGGACTTGAAGGACTTCTTGATAGACCTAAAACACCAAAAAACACAAGAAAACCAACTATAAGAAATCAGTACAGAGAACAAATAATAAAAGTCAGGAAACAAAACCCAACTTGGAGCAAAGAAAAAATATCGGCATATCTACAAGAAGAAAAAAACATAAAAGTATCACCATCTACAGTGTATAAAGTATTAAAAGAAGAAGGATTAATAGAGAGAACAAAATCAATTAAAATACAAAACAAAAGAAAAAAGAGTATAAAGAAGAAAAGGACAAAAAGAGGCTTGCAAGCACAAGCCCCAGGGGATGTAGTACAAATAGACGTAAAACACCTGAACATCGCAGGTGCAACATATTACCAATTCACAGCTATAGATAAGTATAGCAGATTTTGTTTTGCACGGGTATATGAAAGTAAAAATTCAAAGAAAACAAAAGAATTTTATATTGAGTTAAATGAGTATTTTGAATTTGAGATAAAGAGGGTACAAACAGATAACGGGAGTGAGTTTTTAGGGGAGTTTAACAAGTATTTAACGGATATAGGAGTGGAGCATTACTTTAGCTATCCAAGGAGTCCAAAGACTAATGGTGTTGTAGAAAGATTGATAAGGACAATAGAAGAGGAGTTATGGTTGATAGAGGGATTAGATTACACATTAGAGGAGATGAATAAGAAGTTAAGGAAGTATGTAAGGAAGTACAATTTTATAAGGCCACATCATTCTTTAGGATACAAAAGACCAGCAGACATTGTTTATGGAGTATGATAAAATTTTTAGGTGAAGGTGTTCACGATGTATAGAACTCATACATACCTGTTATAATAAAGTCAAAAAATTCGGAGGTAAAAATGCCGAAACTCGTTTTAGTAAGACATGGACAGTCTTTTTGGAACCTTCAAAACAGGTTTACTGGATGGGTTGATGTTCCCCTTACAGAAAAAGGTAAAGAAGAAGCTTTTAAAGCTGGAGAACTTTTAAAGGATATAAGGTTTAATGTTGCTTACACTTCTGCTTTAACAAGGGCTCAAGAAACACTTAGAATAATCCTTGAAGTGATAGGACTTCAAATTCCTGTTATAAAAGACCAAGCTTTAAATGAAAGACATTATGGTGCTTTACAAGGTTTAAATAAAGATAGAGCAAGACAGAAGTATGGAGCTGAGATAGTTCACCTTTGGAGAAGAAGTTACGATATAGCTCCACCTGAGGGAGAGTCTTTGAAAGATACAGCTGCAAGAACTATACCCTTTTTAGAAAGGGCTATATTAGGTGATATATATGAAGGAAATGATGTTTTAGTAGTAGCTCACGGAAACTCTTTAAGGTCTATTATCATGTATTTAGAAAAGTTAACTCCAGAAGAGATAATAAAGGTTGAACTTGATACAGGAGTGCCAATAGTATACGAGATGGATAAAGAAGGTAATGTTTTAAATAAAGAGATAAGAAGACATTAAAAGAGGGAGTTATGAGATACTTAATAGCAGCAAACTGGAAGATGAACAAAACTGTAGCAGAATCTATTGATTATATAGAAATATTTAAAGATCTTGTTAAAGAGGTGGAAGGAGTAGAAATTATGATAGCTCCTTCCTTTACAGCTTTATCTTCTGTTTCTATTTTACTTGAAAAAACAAACATTAGTTTAGGTGCTCAAAATATGTTTTATGTAGAAAGAGGAGCTTACACTGGTGAGATATCTCCTATTATGCTTACTGAACTTAACGTTAAATATGTGATACTTGGACATTCTGAGAGAAGACATATCTTTGGTGAAAAAGATGAACTAATTAATAAAAAAGTTTTAACTGCTGTAGAGTTTGGTTTAAGGCCTATTCTATGTGTAGGAGAAACATTAGAAGAAAGAGAGCTTGGCAAAACTATGAATGTAGTTGAAAGACAGATAAGAGCCGGTATTGCAGGGTTAGAAAGAGAGATAAGCCTTATAGACATTGCTTACGAACCAGTATGGGCGATAGGAACAGGAGTAAATGCAACTGTAGAACAAGCTCAAGAGGTACATCATTTTATTAGAAATCTTATTAACGATATAAGTAAAGGAAATGATAAAGATACGAGAATACTTTATGGTGGTAGTGTAAATGAAAAAAATGCTTCTGAATTGATAAAAGCTCCTGATGTTGAAGGATTTTTAGTTGGAACCGCAAGTCTTGACCCACAAAAGTTTTATAAAATAATTTTATCTTCTTTGGAGGTTTAAAGGTTGGAATTTTTATTTGGTTTATTATCCGTTGTACTTGTTATAGTATCTGTACTACTTATTATCTTAGTGCTCATGCAGAAAACAAAAGGAGCAGAGATAGGTGCTGTTTTTGGGTCAGGAGCTGCAAAGGCAGTTTTAGGAGCTTCGGCTGCAACTATACTTACAAAGATAACTTACTGGCTTGGTGGTATATTTTTATTTTTAGTACTTACTCTGTCATACTTAAGTGTAAAGATTGCAAAGTCTAACACAGTTATAGAAAACATCCCTTCACAGCAACAGACAGAAAATAAAAAATAATGCAAGAGTATGAAAATCTATACGAGATACTCCTTGCCTTAGGTTTAGGTTTCTTCGTAGGATTAGAAAGGGAATATAAGGCAAAAGGTGAAGTTTTCGCCGGAGTAAGAACCTATCCTTTAATATCTCTTTTAGGATACTTTTCTGCTTTGGTTTCTGATAAGCATTTTGATTTCTTTATTTATATATCTTTTCTATCTATTTTAGGGTTTACCTTGTTTAACTTTTTTCTGGAGTACGAGAAAGATAAAGGAATCACAACAGAAGTATCTGTTTTACTGACTTTTTTAATCGGCGTTTTAGTTTATTTTGACTATTACTATCTATCTGTTTTTCTTGGATTTTTAACGACGTTAATTTTAGCTATAAAGCAACCTTTAGAGAGTTTTGCAAAAAGTTTATATTTTGAAGATGTTATATCTTTGGTTAAATTTTTACTTCTAACAGCTATAGTATACCCTATCTTACCAGATAAAAGTTTTGGACCTTATGAAGCTATAAATTTAAAAGAGATATGGAAAGTTGTTATTATTGTAGCTACAATAGATTTTATAGGTTATATACTTGTAAGATGGAAAGGTGGAAAGTCTCTTTTATGGATAGCCTTGTTTGGAGGACTTATCTCAAGTACTGCAATCACTTATAACTTTTCTATACTTTCAAAGAAAAGCCCTGATTTAAAAAATATACTTTTCAGTGGGATTACACTATCTTGGATAGTTATGAATTTAAGAGTACTGGTTATATCTGGATTTTTAAATGTAGAACTTTTAAAATTTCTTGCACTTCCTTTGTTATTATCTTCGGTAGTTTTACTTTTAATGGTTTATAGGTATATTAAATTAGATACAACAACCGATTTTAAAGAGAGTGAGTTTAAAAATCCTTTTAGAATATTAGAGATTCTTCAATTTGCTATCTTTTACACTTTTATTTTAGTGCTTATTAAGTTTATTCAAAATAAAGTAGGTATTAGTGGCGTTTACTTAGTTAGTTTTGTATCCGGAGTTATAGATGTTGATGCTATAACCTTTTCTGCTGCATCTTTATCAAAAAGTGGCGTTATATTTACAACTACTGCAAGTATTATTGTTATTCTTGCAGTAATATCAAACTCTATTTTTAAATATATTTACGTTTTAATATTTGCAAATGAAAGTCTAAAAAGAGAGATGTTTAAAGTGTTAGTGTTTAATTTGTTTGTATTTTTAAGTTTTATTCTTATACAAATGTTTTTACAAAATCCATAAGTTTGCTATAGCACTCTTCTACTGGTTGCTGAGATTTTTTACACTTTGCTAAAACTTTTACACCTGTCATTTCTTGAATTATCTGTGGATTTGTTTCTTCTGATATATCTTCTCCAGAAAAGCCATTCATAACTATACCAACTATCTGTTTACCTTCTAACGCTCTAATAGTCAAAGCTGTATGGTTTATCGTTCCTAACGATGCCCTAGATACTATTAAAACTGGGATGTTTAAATCTTCAATAAGGTTTAAGTAGGTATAATTCTTCTTTATTGGGACTAAAAGTCCTCCTGCTCCTTCTACGATTACAAAGTCATATTTAGTTTTTAAGTATTTGTAATGTTTTATTATTTTTTGTATATCTATCTCTTTACCTTCAAGTACGGTAGCTGTATATGGTGCTACTGGGTTTTCAAATGTGTAAATGACCACCTCTTCTAAAGGCTGTCCTGTTATTTTAGATATAGTGTAGGCATCTTGTGGGATAGGCTGACAGCCTGTTTCAGCAGGTTTAAAGTAGGCTACATTTACTCCTTTTTCTTTCAGTAGTTTACAAATGGCAGCTGATACTGTTGTTTTACCTACTCCTGTATCTGTTGCAGTTATAAATAAACTGTTAAGCATTTTCTATATCCTGTAAAGTCTCAACGTTTTTAAGATTTAAATCTTTGTTAATTCTCTTTATAAGCCCTGTAAGGACTTTTTTAGGTCCTATTTCGTAAATATCTTTTACTCCCATAGATGATAGATACTCTATAGTTTGAACCCATCTTACAGGACTGTAAAAATGTACTTTTAACTCCTGCTTTATATCCTGTGCTTTTGTTATAGGTTTTGCCGATACGTTTGATATAACAGGTATGCTTGCATCTTTTATCTCTATTTTTTCTAAGTACTCTCCAAACTCCTGTGCTTTTTCTTTTAGCATTGATGAGTGGGCAGGTACAGAGACCACCAGAGGAACGACCTTTTTAGCTCCTTGAGATTTAAGTATCTCCATAGCTTTTTCTACTGCTACTTTTTCTCCAGATATTACAGTCTGCTCGTAAGAGTTGTAGTTTGCTATTTCAACTATACCATCTATCTGTTTTAAAATCTCTTCTATTTTAGAAGCTTCTAAACCTATAATAGCAGCCATTAGCCCAACACCTTCTGGAACTGCAGACTGCATAAGTTTTCCTCTTATATGGGTAATGTAAACTGCATCTTCTAAAGATAAACTACCAGCAACAGCTAGAGCTGTAAACTCTCCTAGTGAGTGTCCAGCTACAAAATCAGGTTCTATACCTTTTTTCTCTTTAAAGATTTTATAGGTTATGTAAGAGGTTAGAACTAAGGCTGGTTGTGTATACTCTGTAAGGTTTAGTTTTTCTTCATTGTTAAATATGATATCTGTAAGATTAAATCCTAATCTCTCGTTAACTTTTTCGTGGAGCTGTCTTACTTCTTCAAAATTTTCGTAAAAATCTTTGCCCATTCCTACATACTGTGAACCTTGACCCGGAAAAACAAACGCCTTCATAAACTCCTCCTTCAAAGTTTTAGGTAATGTATGAAAAAAGTAGCTACTACAAGATATATAGATATACCGATTATATCTGTTAAGGTTAACGATAAAGGTCCTGTTGCTAACGTTGGGTCTTTTTCAAGCTTATACATTATAAAGGGAACTAAACTACCTATCAATCCAGCAAAAACGATACTGAAAAACAGTGCAATTGCTACTATAATTCCAAGTATGTGATTACTTATCCATAAAGATGCAACAACTCCAACCAAAATACCAATTATTATCCCTATAAAAACTGCAACTTTTAACTCTCTAAAAACTGTAAAAAGGTAATCTATGGTATTTTCTGTTAATCTTCCATCTCTTAGTCCTCTTGCTGCTATTATCGCTGCTTGAGAACTTATATTTCCACTTAGAGCTGCCACCATAGGAAGGAAAAATACAACTTGTATAAATTCTGATATTGTATAATCAAACAAACTTATGATAACTGCAGTGATAAACTCTCCTACAGTTGCTATTAAAAGCCATGGTAATCTTAACTTTGCTATTTTGAATGTCTTATCTGCATAAAACAGCTCTTCTTCTTTTGCTCCTGCCATTTTAAAGAAATCTTCTGTTGTTTTTTCTGACATAACATCTAAAATATCTTCTATATAAACAACACCAAGTAAAGTTCCTTCATCATCAACAACAGGAAGAACATATAAATCGTACCTTCTAAAATTTTCTATAGCCTCTTCTTTAGTATCTTCTATGTTTAAAGTTATCAAGTCTCTTTTCATTATGTCTTTAATCATCAGATTAGATGGATAGGTTAATAGGTCTTTTAGTGAAATTACGCCCACTAATTTGTTTTTTTCATCAACTACATATATATAAACCAATTCAATGTCTTGGTTATACTCTTTTACTTTCTGGATAGCATCTTCTACCGTAGATGTGTCTAAAACTGCAAGATAAGAATCGCTTATTATTGATGCAACTTTGTCTTCACCTTCAGAAAGAAGATGTTTTAACTCTTCTTTCTCTTCTCCTTTTAGGTTTTCAATAACAGCCTTTTTAACATCTTCTGGGATATTTTCTATGATTGATGCTATCTCTGGTGTGGGTAGTTTTAATATAAAATCTACGGAATCTTTAATATGAAGAGACCTTATAATCTCTATCTTTACAATATCATCAAGGTCTTTAAAAACCTCAACTGCCTTTTCAGGATTTGTTTTGTAAAGGATGTTAAATATCTTTGTCCTTTCTTCTTTGGAAAGGTATTTAAAAACTTCGGCTATATCTCCTTTATGGGTTTTTGACAAAATTTTCTCTACAGTTTTCAGGTCGTGTTTTTGAAGAGACCTTTTCAGTGTTTCTTTTAAAACTTCAATTATAGGACTCATTTAACAACCTACGATATTTGATTGTATCCAAGCGACCTTAAAAGAGGTAAATCTTCTTTCCAATTTTCTTTTACCTTGACATAAAGATTTAAATGAACTTTTTTACCAAGTAAAAATTCTAACTCTTCTCTTGCCTGAGACCCTATTTTTTTTAGCATCTGACCTTTTTTACCTATGATTATTCCTTTGTGATTATCCCTTTCTACGTATATTACTGCATCTATAATAAGGAGATTCTTATTCTTTTCTCCCTCTTTTATAGATTCAACTTCTACAGCTACAGAATAAGGTACTTCTTGCTTTGTGTTAAAGAATACTTTTTCTCTTATTATCTCTGCTATCCATAATTTTAGTGGTAGGTCTGTAATCATATCTTCAGGGTAAAGGGGTGGAGACTCTGGAAGGTATTTCTTTATAGTATTTAAAAGCTCATCTATGTTTATATTCTTTATAGCAGAAATTGGTACATATTCTTTAAAGTCGTATATCTTTGTTGACTCTTCTATCAGTGGTAGTACTAAGTCTCTTTGAATTTTGTCTATTTTGTTTATTGCAAGTATTACTGGTTTGTTATACTTTTTTATGTAGTTCTCTACTATTTCCTTGTCCTCTTTTGTCCAACCTTTGTCAGCCTCTATTATCATAACTATAACATCAGCATCTTCCATACTTGCAACTGCAGACTCTAAAACTGATTTAGAGAGTAAATCTCCCCCTTTTTGAACTCCCGGAGCGTCTAAAAATATTATCTGGGCGTCTGGAAGATGTTTTACTCCCAGTATTCTCATCCTTGTTGTTTGTGGCTTTGGGCTTACTATACTTAGTTTTGTTCCAAGTATATTGTTAAGTAATGTTGATTTTCCTACGTTTGGTCTTCCTACTAACGCTACAAATCCGGCTTTAAAACTCATTTTTACACCTCTTTTAGTAATAAACTTCTTTTAAATACAATCCTTCTGGTGGTGCTAAAAACTTTCCTTTAGAAGAGTCTTTTGCTTTAATTATATCTTCAAACTCTTGCAAGGACAAGCTTCCTCTACCTATTGCAACTAAATGTCCAACTATCCTACGGACTAAGTTTCTCAAAAAATGGGAAGCTGTTATCTCTATATCTATTATTTTACCATCATAGTACAGTTTTATCTCCCTTAAGTCAACTTCTTTTCTTATGTAGTTTCCCTCTTTTGCCAATGATGTTAAATCTTTGTATTTTTTTAAAATTTCAATGCCTTGAAGCATTTTTACAATGTCTAAATCTTTATCAAAAAACCATCCTCTACCGTATAAAAATGGGTCTGGTTTTGTATATATTCTATATAAGTATGTCTTTCCCTTTGCGGAAAATCGGGCGTTAAAGTTTAGGTCTACTTCTTCTACTTTTTTTACTGATATATCCCTTGGAAGTTTAGCGTTTAGGTATGAGTAAATGGTAGATGGGTCTTTGTAGGAGTAGGTTTTAAAGTTTGCAACCTGATTTAAAGCATGGACTCCCGCATCTGTCCTTCCTGAACCAATTAAGGTTATCTTTTCTTTAAAAAGTTTTTCCAGGAGGTCTTCTATAATTTGCTGTATACCAACTGCATTTTTCTGTCTTTGCCAACCACTATACCTTGTACCTATGTATGATATTGTAAGTTTGTAGTTATATCTTTTTTTCATGAAAAATATTATAATTGATAAAAATTATCTGGGGTAAGTTATGGATGTTTTGTACCTTATACTAAAGTATACTATCTCTATTTTTGCTATAGTTGATCCTTTTGGAGCTATTCCTTTGATTATCTCTGTGTTAAAGAATTTTTCTGATAAGGAAAGAGAATTTATTATTAAAAAAGCTTCTATTTATGGATGTTTTATACTGATATTCTTCTTATTTTTGGGAAACTTTTTTGTTGGAATTTTGGGTGTTAGTATTGCCGATTTCCAAATAGCAGGTGGAATTATACTTCTTTTGATATCTATAAACATTATATTTGGGCAACCATTAAAAGAAAAAATATCTCCTGAAGAGATTCCTTTGATAAAAAAGTTAGAAAATATAGCTCTTATTCCTGTTGCTACTCCTATTTTAGCTGGACCAGGTGCTATGGTTACAGCTATGACAGTAGCATCGTCTCAAGAAAGTCTCTTAAATCTTTTAATAGTTGCAATTTCAATAGTAATAACTTTTTTAATATCTTACTTTATTTTAAAAGCATCTAAATACATCCAAAAACTTTTGGGAGAGATATTTTTAGATATCGTTTCAAGAATGATGGGAATAGTTATAATGGCATTGGCTGTTCAATTTATCGTTAAAGGTATAAAACAAAACTTTTTCCCTATCTTACATTAAAAGAGAGTTTATATAATCCTTATTTCCCAACTTTTCTTGGAATAAATTTATAAACTCTGCAGCTTCTTTGCCATTTACTATCCTGTGGTCAAATGAAAATGTCAGTTTAGCAATATTATCTACTGCTTTACCTACTGCAACTATTCCTACACATTCAGGAGGAATAATAGCGTCAAATGATATAACGTTGTACATTCCTAAATTAGATACAGAAAAGATGGCACCCTCTAAATCTTCTTTTGAGAATCTACTTTCTTTTGCTTTTTGTTTTATTATTTCTAATTCTTTTGCTATATCTTTTAATGTTTTTACCTCTACATTTTTTATAACTGGTGCAAATAGTTCTCCTGCAACATCAACTGCAATAGATATATTTACTGTAGGATATACGTAGTAGTATTCTTCGTCTGTTTTAGTTCTTAGTTTTTCGTATTTATATATACTGTCTCCTAAAATTTTTACAAGCCAAGTAGTTAAAGTAAAACCTGCATCTTTTGGAATATTTGAAAAATTAACTTCTGTAAATATATGAAATACTGGAATTTCTATAGATTTTTTAAGATTTTTGATTAAGCTTTTTCTTATAGAGTTTACACTTTTCTTTAAAGGTATATTTTTTTCTTTTATGTAGGTTAAAACTTCTTTCACTGTTATTTTTTCTATGTTTGTATAAAGCTTTATAATATCTTCTGGATTTATTTGATAGTCTTTAAGTAAGTTTATTACATTTTCATCTAACTTTTGGTTTACTATATACTCTTTTATATCTTTTTCGTGAGCGGGGATAGGTAGTTTACCTTCCTCTTGTAAAGATTTAATATCTATACCTATCTCTTTAGCTAAAACTTTAGCAACAGGAGATGCTGTAGAAGGAGGAAGCTTTTTAGTTTCGATCTCTATTGTTTGTGGTATTTTAATTTCTTTGATCTCTTGTTTGACTGTTTCTATTTTTTTCTCTTCTTTGGATTTTACTTCTGGAGTTTGAATATTCTCTTCTTTCTTTTCAGATATTATAGCTATAACTGTTCCTACTGGAACTTCTGAACCTTCATCAAACAAAATCTTTGTTAAATAACCACTTTTTAGAGAAGGGACTTCCATGATTGCTTTGTCTGATTCTACTTCTAAGATAGGTTCGTTAACTTCCACATAGTCTCCTTCTTTTTTTAGCCATCTGACTATTTTCCCTGTTTCCATTGTATCAGTTAGTTGTGGCATAACTATTTCATAAGCCATTTTGCTTTCCCCACTCTACTATTTTTAAATATATTTTTTCAGGTGTTGGAATTGATAAAAGTTCTAACTTTCTGTTGTAAGGTATTGGTACGTCTTCTCCTGCTATTCTTAAAGGTGGAGCATCTAAGTTATAAAAACATTCTTCTAAAATACTGCTAACTATCTGGGCTCCAAATCCACCGTGTTTTGGATTTTCTTCTACTATTACGAATCTTTTTGTTTTTTTAACTGAATTTGTCAAAGTTTCTAAATCTAAAGGATTTAAAGGTCCTACATCTATAACTTCAACTGATACGTTTAATGTACTTTCTATCTTATCTACAACCTTTAAAACATCGTGAACCATTTTTAAATAAGAAAATATTGTTAGATCTTTACCTTCCTTTAAAACCCTTGCTTTGAAAGGATTATAAAAACTATCTTTAGGTAGGTCAAACTTTTCAAAGTATAAAAGGGTATGCTCTAAGAATACAACTGGGTCATCTAATTTAATTGCTGTTTTTAATCCATGGTAAGCTGTTATACAATCAGAAGCAGTGAAGACTCTAAGACCTGGTATACCAGCAAATAGAGACTCTAAACTTTGGGAGTGTTGAGATGCAAGTTGCTTTACAACACCCTGTGGCATTCTAACAACCATAGGTAAAACTATCTTTCCTCCACTCATATACCTGAGTTTTGCCATGTTGTTTACTATCTGGTCCATTGCAAGCATTGCAAAATTTGCTGTCATTATCTCTGCAATAGGTCTTAAACCTCCTAAAGCCATACCAATGGCGATTCCTACAATAGAGTTCTCTGCTATAGGTGTATCTATTACTCTTTTTTCTCCATACTTTGCGTAAAGCCCTTCTGTAACCTTGTAATTACCTCCGTAAAATCCTACATCTTCTCCTAAGATAACAACAGACTCATCAATTTCCATCATTTCATCGATAGCAAGATTTAAAGCTTCACGGTAGAACATTTTTACATACCTCACAAAATACATCGGTATAAAGTTCTATCTCTTCAGGTTCGGGAGAGTTTTTGGCAAACTCTACAGCTTCTTCTATCTCTTTTTCCACAAGGTTATCTATGTAGTTGATATAATTCTCTGATAATAATCCAGATTTTTTTAACTTTTCAATAGGGTCTTTACTTTTTGCTATCTCTAACTCCCTTACAGACCTATAGTTTCCAGTATCACTCATAGAGTGAGGTTCGTATCTATAAGTAATTGCTTCTATAAAGTAAGGTTTTGATTCTTCTTGAATGTACTCTTTCGCCTCTTTTACTGCTTTGTATACTTCAAATATATCCATTCCATCAATCTGTTTTGAAAGCATATAAGGTTTTGCTTTTAAATAAATGTCTGTTATCGCTGAAGCTCTATCTATCCGTGTTCCAATAGCGTAGTAATTATTTTCACATAAAAATAAAACAGGTAGTTTCCACAGTGAAGCTAAATTTAAAGATTCATAAAAATTTCCTGCATTTGTTGCACCATCTCCAAAGGCTACTAAAACACCTGTGTTTTCTCCTTTAAATTTTCTTGCGTAAGCCATACCAACACTATGGGGAATATGAGCTCCTACAATAGCATTTCCTCCATAAAAGTTAAGTGAAGGTTCATAAAAATGCATAGACCCACCTTTACCTTTAGATATTCCTGTTTTCTTTCCAAACAATTCAGCCATTAAGTATTTTGGGTCTATCCCTTTTGCCAGAGCATAAACATGGTCTCTGTAATGAACAAAAATATCACCTTTATCAAATGCTATGGTAGCTCCCACGTGGACAGCTTCTTCTCCTATAGCTAAATGTAAAAAACCTCCAATGTTTCCTTTCATATACTCTTCTTTTGCCCTTAGTTCAAAAACTCTTCCAAGCTTCATAAAATAATAAAATTTTTCTGCTAATGACTGTTCCATATTAGACTCCTCATTTTTTAGACAGCTTACTTTTATTTTAAATCTACAAACAGATTTCAAATCTTGCAATAATTAAAGAAAAGGAAAATATTAGAACTTAAATATAACATTGTTTGATTTTTCTTTGATGATTACATATAATATTTAGAAAATTATTTGATGAGGTAGTAAAAATGGGATTTTTAGCAGAATATAGACAACATATGGAAGAAAGGGCAAAGTTAGGGATACCTCCTAAACCTTTAAATGCAAAGCAAGTAGCGGCTTTAATAGAGCTTCTTAAGGAAGTACCTATAATCGAAGAAGAATTTTTAATGGATTTACTCGTCAACAGGGTAAGTCCCGGTGTTGATGAAGGAGCTTACGTAAAAGCGGCATTTTTAAACGACATAGTCCAAGGAAAAGCACACTCTTCTGCTATATCTCCAAAAAGAGCTGTTCAGATACTGGGAACGATGCTTGGTGGTTATAATGTAAAGCCTTTGATAGATGCACTTTCCCATAAAGACCCAGAAGTTGCTCAAGAAGCTGCAAACGCTCTTAAAAATACACTTTTAGTTTACGACGCGTTTAACGATATAGTTGAACTTTCTAAAACAAATAAGTACGCTAAAGAAGTTTTAGAGTCATGGGCTAATGCAGAATGGTTTTTAAATAAAGAGCCTTTACCAGAAAAAATAACAGCTATAGTCTTTAAAGTTCCGGGAGAAATAACTACTGATGATCTTTCTCCTGCAACTGAAGCATCAACAAGAAGTGATATTCCTCTCCATGCATTAAGTATGTTAAAAGCAAAAATGCCAGATGCAATTGAGAAGATAAACGAACTTAAAAAATCAGGATATCCAGTAGCTTTTGTAGGAGACGTTGTAGGAACTGGTTCAAGTAGAAAGTCTGCAGCAAACTCTCTAATATGGCATATAGGAAGAGATATTCCTCATGTCCCAAACAAAAGAACAGGAGGTATTGTAATAGGTGGTATCATAGCACCTATATTCTTTAACACCCTTGAAGATTCAGGAGCTCTTCCTATACAAGCAGATGTTACAAAACTTGAAACAGGAGACGTTATAGAAATATATCCATACGAAGGAAAGATAGTTAAAAACGGTGAAGTAGTATCAGAGTTTGAGCTGAAACCAAACACACTTCCAGATGAAGTAAGAGCTGGTGGTAGAATACCTCTAATTATAGGAAGAGGATTAACAAGAAAGGCAAGAGAAGTTTTAGGTCTTGGTGAAGAAAACATTTTCATAAGACCAAAGCAACCACCTGAAAAAGAAGGAGTAGGTTATACTTTAGCCCAGAAAATTGTAGGTAAAGCCTGTGGAATGCCTGGAGTTAGACCGGGAATGTACGTCGAGCCTCAGGTGTTAACAGTAGGAAGTCAGGACACAACCGGTCCAATGACAAGAGACGAGATAATAGAGCTTGCAGCACTTGGATTTAGCTGTGATTTTGTACTCCAGAGCTTCTGTCATACTGCAGCATATCCAAAACCTGAAGACGTAAAACTTCATCACACATTACCTCCATTTATAATCAGTAGAGGTGGAGTATCCTTAAGACCAGGGGACGGAATTATCCACTCTTGGTTAAATAGAATGGTTTTACCGGATACAGTAGGAACAGGTGGAGACAGTCATACAAGATTCCCAATAGGAATATCTTTCCCAGCTGGCTCTGGTTTAGTAGCATTTGCAGCTGTTACTGGAACGATGCCTCTGGTTATGCCTGAATCTGTGTTAGTTAGGTTTAAAGGGGAAATACAACCAGGAATAACTATAAGAGACCTTGTAAATGCAATACCTTACTACGCTATAAAACAAGGCTTATTAACAGTTGAGAAGAAAGGTAAGAAGAACGTATTTGCAGGAAGAATTTTAGAAATTGAAGGATTACCATATTTAAAAGTTGAGCAGGCTTTTGAGTTTGCAGATGCATCAGCAGAAAGAAGTGCTGCAGCTTGTACAGTAAGGTTAAATAAAGAACCTGTAATAGAGTATATACAATCTAATATAAAACTTATTGAAGCAATGATAGAAGCAGGATACCAAGATGCAAGAACACTAAGAAGAAGAGCAGATAAAATGAAAGCATGGCTTGATAATCCTACACTCCTTGAACCTGATGAAAATGCGGAGTACGCAGCTGTTATAGAAATAGATTTAAATGAGATTAAAGAACCTATAGTGGCCTGTCCAAATGACCCAGATGACGTTGCCACACTATCAGAAGTACTTGCTGATGAAAGAAGACCTAAGAAGATAGATGAAGTATTTGTAGGAAGCTGTATGACAAACATAGGACACTACAGAGCATTAGGAGAAATACTTAGAGGAGAAGGACAAGTACCTGTTAGACTCTGGATAGTCCCACCTACTAAGATGGATGAAAGACAGCTTAGAGAAGAAGGTTATTATGCTATATACGGTCAAGCCGGAGCAAGGGTAGAAATTCCCGGATGTAGCTTATGTATGGGTAACCAGGCAAGAGTTAGAGATGGAGCAGTGGTATTTTCAACAAGTACAAGAAACTTTGATAACAGAATGGGTAAAGATGCTAAAGTCTACCTTGGAAGTGCAGAGCTTGCAGCTGTATGTGCAATCTTGGGAAGACTTCCAACTGTAGAAGAGTATATGAGTATAGTTCCTAAAAAGTTAGCTGGAAAAGAAGACGAAATTTATAAATACTTAAATTTCCACCAAGTAGGAAAAGACGAGTTAATATATCTTACGGTATAAAATTTCTTGTCCCCCTGCAAAAAGAGGGGGATTTTTTAAATTTAGATTAAAAATTAATTTATTAAAGAATAAAAATAGGATTTTTATATATATTTACCTATCTCTTCCAACAACTCAAGTAAAACCTTTTTTACACTTTCTTTATCTGTTGCAATTAAAGGTAAAACTTTTATCTCTTCTCCTAAATCTAACGCAGTTCTAATATCTTCTGGACTCCATGCACCTTTTAAGTCTTGTTTGTTGCAACCAACAACAAAAGGAGCAGGATACCTTGATTCAAAATAGTTAATTATTCTTCTTGCTTCGTGGAAAGTTGCCGGGTCAGTACTATCAACTAAAACAACTAATCCAACCATACCTTTACCTAAGATATCCCACATAAAATCAAATCTTGATTGTCCCGGTGTTCCGAAAAGATAAAGGGTATGCTCATCATCTATTTTTATTCTACCAAAGTCCATTGCTACTGTAGTGTGATCTTTTTTCTCTTTCTCCCCAGCTTTTGTAGTTCTTGCCTCGGTTTTTACCGTTTCTATTTCACTGATAGTATTTATAAACTGAGTTTTACCTGCTGCGTAAGGACCTGATATTACTATTTTTATCTTTTTCTCTGCCATTTTACTTACAACCCTCTTATCTTAGATATAATCTTATTAAGGAGTGTTCTTGTTAGGTCAAAACCTAACTTCCTTTCTTTTTTCTTCTCTCTCTGAATTATTCCGCAGGCTAAAAATCCATAAAGGGTTCTTTTTACAATTAAATCATTCACTTTAGAAATATAAATAATATCTGAAACTTTATTCTTTCCATCAATCAAATGTAAGATTTTTTTCTCGTGATCTAACAAGAAAGCTTTTTTTGCTATCTCATCCCAATTTTCTGTTTTTTCAAAGACTAAACCAAAATCAGATATTTTCCTTTCAACTTCTTCTTCTGTTAACTGTCTTGCAAGATACATAATTAACTTTTCGATAGGAATCTTTGACTTTACGTCTGGAGGATACTTTATAAATCCAGATGTAAAGGAAAATTTACCTTCTTTTAAGTTAAGTAGATTAGGTAATTTTGCAACTAAAACATTATACATTTCTTCTTTTGAGATTCCTTCCTTTTTTAATACAGCTTCAAAATCTACATCAAGGTAAACGTAAAAAACTTTTTTAACTTCTCTTATAAAGACTATATCTCCTTCTTTAAAGTATACAGCGTAGTTTGTATCATCCTTTTCTATTACAAGAATACCATCTTTTTTATCTTTCTTTAAAACTTGAAATACGTCAACAAAGTTAAATATTCTTAAATCACCAGCTATAGCCATAGGTTATCATCCTAACTCTGTTTCTAACTTTTTGATAGTCCTTTGTATTTCCATAAGTAAAAGTCCTAACTTTGCATTTGCAGGTGCCAATACTCCTAAAACTGCAACATCCTTAACACCTGTAAATATAACATATCCAGAGGAGCCTTTTATGTAAAGCTGCTCTAGTGATCCTTTATTTAATTCTGCCGTTACTCTTTCTCCAAGGGATAGTATTGCAGCTCCCATTGCGGCTACTCTATCTTCATCTGCACCCGGTGGTAATACAGACGCGATAGCTAAACCGTCGACACTAACAAGTACTGCACCTTCTGCTCCAGCATCTCTTACCAAACTTTCCAATATTTCATAATATTTTACAGCCATGATGCCCTCCAGATTAAATGTTTAACAATTTTTCCTTACACTCTTCTACAAACATTTCTCTTTTTTTACTATCTGGTATTTCTTCGGCAAGGTTGTGGAAAAATTTTACCATAGAAAACTTATTTATCGTATTTGTTTTAAAAAACTCCTGCCTTTTTTTATTAAATAAAAATTTACCAAATGGACCTATATACTTTATAAAGATAATGCCGATTTCATCAAAGATTTTCTCTGTGTCTATAGTTTCTATTCCTTTTTCCGTTAAATTCTCGCTATCTGAAGTCAGTATTTCACTTAAATCAGGCACAGATTGAATATTCAATACATCAGTATTTTCTTGATTTTTAATAGATTCTGCTTCAATATCTTCTTTCAAAATGTCAAATAGGTCTGGATTTTCTATTTTTTCGACTTTCTCAGTTTCTACATTTTGAGTTAAAACTTTTTCTAATTCAGTTATATCTGAGTCTATGCTAACTTCTTTTTGCGGTATTTCTTTTTTAATTAGGTTAATCTCTTCCTTAGTTGATGATTCTTCTTTATCTTTTAACTGGATTTCATATAACTCTAAAAGCTCTTTTTCAAACTTTTTAACTTCTTTTGCTAAATCTACAGCTACCACCTTCAAAAGTGAAAAGTTTGGTTTTCCAATATGGATCATACCTATTGCTATATCCTTACTGACATAGTAAACGAACATAGAAAAATCTTTGTTTTTATTTTCTGAGAACAAAAATTCTGCATTAAAATCTTTTATAGCTTCATTAATTTCTAAAGACCTTTCTATAATTCTTGCAAAGTTAGACTCTAAATTTTCAAATCTTCCTGTGTATTTAGAAACAAAAACTTTACCTTTAACAAATACACCTACATAATAAAGTTTAGTATCGTTATAAACCTTGTTTAAAAGATTGAGGATCTGGTTTTTTACTTCCATAGATTATCAAAGCTCACCTTTTTCTAACTTTTCCATTATAGCTTTAATGCTCATTCTCATTCTATCAAAGGATTCAGCCAGCTCTTCTAACTCATCTCCTGTTTTTTCTACATATATTTCATAATCTAAGTTTCCCATACTTACTTCATGCATACCGTTAACGACAGTTTTTAACTTACTAACTATTTTATCGTCTATAATCTTCTTAATTCCAAACACTGGGATAAGAAACATTATTTGAGAGATAATTACAGATATAACAGCTTTTACCAAAGCATCTTGAACATTTGATGAAGCCAGCATAAAATAAACTAACCCCCCTACAAATAAAGATCCAACAAATGATCCACCAAGAACTATCATAAAGATTTTTTGAGATATAGACTTTCTTTCCATTTTTATACCCCCTTTTACACGACTTATAACTTATTTCGGCTAAATTTTAAAAAACTTAAAAAATTGTACAACAAAAATATTTCTAAAATCATCGTTGTTATATTTACAAACGATGAAACTTTGTGTACTGTTGAAAATTGGGAGTATAGTACTTTAGCTTTTTCATTTTGTTTCTCTTCTAATGCTTGAACATACTGATTTTGAATAGATTGTGCCATAGGAAGCAAGCTTCTGTCTTGTGCCATATTTAATATAACTATAGCTCCAATACTTACTAAAAACCATTTCAAAGATTTTACAATTTCTTTATCTTTAAAAGATAATACTCCTATAATAGTATAGATAACTATTCCCAAAATCCAGTTGATTTTAAAGTAGTAAGGAAATATCAGTTGCATAATGCTTCCAGCTGCAATTTTATCAAAGTTTGAAAAAAGGACGGGAGCAACGACAAAGGATAAAAATACATTACTCCCTATTAAAACACTTATCATTAAGAGTATTACAAAAGCAACATACTTATTCAACAATTTCTAACCCACTGAAGAAAAATGGTATTTCATATGCAGCTGACTCAGGTGAGTCTGACCCGTGAACTGCGTTTTCACCTACATTTGTTCCGTAGAGTTTTCTTAAAGTTCCTTCCTCTGCTTTTGCTGGGTCTGTAGCTCCCATAATCTCTCTTACCCTTGATATTACATTTTCCCCTTCCCATACCATAGCTACTATAGGTCCAGAAGACATAAACTCACAAAGCTGGTCATAAAAAGGTCTTTCTTTATGTACTATGTAAAACTTTCCAGCTTGCTCCTTTGTTAGTTTTAATTTCTTTAGAGCAACTAACTTAAATCCTTCTTCTTCAAACCTTGAGATGATTTTTCCTACTACGTTTTTTCTTACAGCGTCTGGTTTTGCTAAGACTAAAGTTCTTTCCATCGATTTTCCTCCTAATATAGTTTTTATCAAATTATAGCACAAAAATGTTATAATAATTTCAAAATCTTGTTTGGAGGGAAACTATGGCAACCATACTTGAAAACACTCACCAAGTCAATGAAAGATTAAAAGATGTTGTTTCTATTGAAAATGGAAAAATATCTATTTTAGATGAGAAAAAACTAAGAGATGAAGTTATTGATGACCTTATATATACAGCTGTATTTTCCAAAGATTACAACCTTAAAGAAGAAGTTAAGTACATAATAAGGGAGATAGCTAACGAGTTTGGTGCTATTCCATCCTCTATCCACGACTTATACATGGCTGTTGGTAGAGGTGAGACCAAAGACTTTACTACACCTGCAGTTAATATAAGAGGAATGACCTACGATGTTGCAAGGAGAATGTTCAAAGTAGCTTTAAGAAACAATATAGGAGCTATGATATTTGAGATAGCAAAATCAGAGATAGAGTACACCTATCAAAGACCATCTGAGTATGCAAGCTGTGTTTTAGCAGCTGCTATAAAAGAAGGTTATAAAGGTCCTGTCTTTATACAGGGAGACCACTTCCAGTTTTCTTCTAAAAAGTACTTTGAAAATCCAGAAAAAGAACTGCAAGCTATAAAAGACCTTACTAAAGAAGCTGTAGCCGCAGGATTTTATAACATAGATATAGATCCTTCTACTTTGGTAGATTACTCAAAAGAATCCTTAAAAGAGCAGCAGTATCATAACTATCTAAATACAGCTAAAATGACAGACTATATAAGAGAGATACAACCAGAAGGTATAGATATTTCTATTGGAGCTGAGATAGGACACATAGGTGGCAAAAACTCAACAGTAGAAGAATTTGAGGCATTTATGGAAGGATACCTTCAAACTATAACAAAACGCCCGGGAATATCAAAGATATCTGTTCAAACAGGAACGGAGCACGGTGGTATACCACTTCCTGATGGAACTGTAGCAAAGGTAAAACTTGACTTTGATGTTTTAAAGAATATTGGAGAAGTTGCAAAGAAAAAGTACGGTTTAGCTGGAACTGTTCAACACGGAGCTTCTACACTACCAGAAGAGCTTTTTGACAAGTTTCCTCAAAATAACTGCTGTGAGATACACCTTGCAACAGGATTTCAAAACATAATGTTTGACCTTGCACCAGAAAAGTTTAAAGAGGAAGTTTACAAGTTCATAGAAGAAAACTTTAAAGATGAGTGGAAAGAAGGAATGACAAGAGAGCAGTTTTTATACAAATCAAGAAAAAGAGGAATGGGACCGTTTAAGTACCAGTGGTGGACTTTAGAAAACAAGGAAGAGATTTTAGATGCTATAGAGAAAAAGTTTGAGTTTTTATTTAAAAAACTAAATGTATTTGGAACAAAAGAGTATACTGATAAGTATATAAAACTTATTAAAACACCTTACATAAAAGGTTCCACAAAAGACGTTCAACAAAAAGCCCAAGACATAAAGTTAGAAGCAGGAGCTGATTAATTTTGTTAGACAAACAGATAAAAGCTATAAAAGAGATTTACAGAGAGTTTGATAAGGTAAGGGTAAAACACAAGCCTATAATTGTAGGAAAGTTTGCCCTTACCGTTTATACACAAGGAATGTATCCTGCTAACATCATATCTTTACTTTACCTTGATATTCCTCTTTTAGAGAAAGTACTTTCAGACCTTGGTTATCAAAGGTTTGGTGATTTGTGGTTAAAGGACGATATAAATATAGAAGTAAGTAAAGATTTTCACCTTTTAACAGGAATGTTAAACCAGATAGAAGTAGATAAAGAAGAAATCTTAAATGTAATATCCTTAGAAGATTTAATACTTGATATGATGAAGTACTGTGTAGAAGGAGACGATTTGGTTTGTGATCTTGTAAAAATGATTGTAAAGTCCTACTACAAAGTTTTAGATTTTCATTACATATACCAAAGAATAACAGATAAAAGGTTTATACCAAAATTAAAAGAGTATAAAAAGTTGGCGGAGGCCTAAAGATGGATTTAAACAATTTTATCTTAGAAGAAGAAAGAAAGTATCCAAATGCAACAGGTTCTCTATCAAGGGCTTTAGTTGCACTTGAGTCTGCTACAAAGGTTATAGCGTCTCACGTTAGAATGGCAGGGCTTGTAGATGTTTTAGGTAAAGCAGGTAAAACAAACATACAAGGTGAAGAAGTCCAAAAGTTAGATGAACTTGCAAACGATATACTTATCCAGTACTTATCTAAATCGGGAGAGTTTTTTGCCCTTGCATCTGAAGAGTTAGACGAGCCAATCTTTCCAGAAGAAGGAAAAGATGCTAAGTACATTATTGCTTTTGACCCGTTAGATGGATCTTCAAACATAGATGTGAACATAAGTATAGGAACTATATTCTCTATTCATAAAAGAGTAAACTCTGACGTATCTGACTTTTTACAAGAAGGTTATAAACAGGTAGCTGCAGGGTACGTTATATACGGATCTTCTACTATGTTTGTTTTATCAACAGGCAACGGTGTAAACGGATTTACCTTAGACCCTTCTGTAGGAATGTACTTACTTTCCCATCCTAACATGAAAATACCTGAGAAAGGAAAAATATACTCAATTAACGAATCTAACGACAAAAAATGGATAGACAAAGGGTTAAAGGAGTATGTTGAATCACTGAAAGATGAAGGCTACACTTCAAGATATATTGGTTCTATGGTTGCAGATGTTCATAGGACATTAATAAAAGGTGGTATTTTTGCTTACCCAGCTGATGTAAAAAGTAAAAATGGAAAGTTAAGATTACTTTATGAAGCTTCTCCTATGGCATTTTTGATTACTCAAGCAGGTGGATACGCTACAACTGGAAAAGAAGATATCTTAAGTATAAAACCTAATGATATTCATCAAAGAGTACCTGTCTTCTTAGGTGGAAAGTATGAGATAGAGAAGTTAAAAGAGTTCTTAAAAGATGGATAAGTACATAGTTTTAGCTATTGGTGGAGCAATAGGAACTATTTTAAGGTACATTACAGGTGTATATTCTGCAAAGATATTAGGGTCTGACTTTCCATATGGAACGTTGATAGTAAATACAGTTGGATCTTTTATACTGAGTTTTTTTATGATTCTATTTTTAGAAAAGTTGTCTTTAGATCCTTTATGGAGACTTTTTGTGGCAGTTGGATTTTGTGGTAGCTTTACTACTATGTCATCTTTTACTTATGAAACATTTGCCCTTTTAAT
The DNA here is from genome assembly GCF_000021545.1 of Sulfurihydrogenibium azorense Az-Fu1. Taxonomy (NCBI): domain Bacteria; kingdom Pseudomonadati; phylum Aquificota; class Aquificia; order Aquificales; family Hydrogenothermaceae; genus Sulfurihydrogenibium; species Sulfurihydrogenibium azorense. The sequence continues at coordinate 1,401,025 of NC_012438.1, read as the reverse complement.
AGACGGAGATTATATAAAAGCTGGATTAAACGTAATTTTAAATCTAACATTATCTTTAACATCAGCCTTTTTAGGTATAGTTTTTGCTAGGAGTTTACTATGAAAATAGAAGGTGAAGCTTTACTTTTAAGGATACATATAGGTGAAGCTGATAAGTGTGAAGGAAAACCACTTTATAAAAAGATTGTCCAAATCTTAAGAGAAAATCATATAGCAGGTGCAACTGTTCTTAGAGGGATATTAGGATACGGAAAATCTACCGTTATACACTCTGCTTCTATTTTAGACCTATCTGAAGACCTACCAATAATAGTTGAAGTTATAGACAGTGAAGAGAAAATAAAAAATGTAATTCCAATCATAGAAAAGTATGTTAAAAATGGTTTAATTACCATGGAAAAAGTAAAAGTAATCAAATACACAGCCGAAGGAGAGTAGTTTGTTTGCAGGAATAGAGGTTAAAGATAAAGTATTTATTGTCTCTTTGATGGATAACAACAGGTATGTAAAAGGAATATTTAAATTTTATAAAGAAGGGCTTTTGTGGTTTTTAGACCATTACAATCCAGAAATCATTGCTGTAAACTACGATTTTGGAGTAAGTTCAAAACTATCCCTTACAAATAAAGCTTACTCAAATCTTTATAAAGATATAATTGAAACTTTCGAGTACAGACAGGTAGATAAGAAAAGTTTTAGAGAGAAAGAAAAAAGGATATTTAAGTCTAACGTAGAAGAGTTTTGGAAAAAGATAATCCATAAAGATATTCTACCAGCTGAAACTCCTGAAGGTTTAGAACAAAGGCTTTATAACTTGCCGAAAAGTGGAATAAAGTTAAACAAGAAACTTTTATCTCAAGATAAAAGATTTATCGGTAAAGAGTTAGATGCTGTAGTTTTATCCTTTGCAGCTTACAGCTTTTACAACAACCGGTTTGAAACGATAGAACACGAAGGAGGAATATGGATCATACCTCGTTATACTTACGTTTCTAAAAAAGAAAGAGAAGAAGAATCATCTCAAAATCCAGTTTAACTGGTAAGCAATTAGTCCTACATACTCTCTTATCGCTTTAGTAGAGTCTTGTAAAACGTTCATTTTAGGAAAGTAACTGTAAACTGTGTATCTTTTATCCATCTTAAAGTCTGTCGGGTAAGGAATAACATCAAGACCTGCTTTTTGAAAAACGATTACAGACCTTGGCATATGGTATGCAGAGGTAACTAAAATAATCCTTTTAAATCCATTTTTTTCGCATATCTTCTTTACAAAGAAAGCATTCCCTAACGTATCCCTACTGTTTACGTCCGTATAAATCATAGATTTGTCTACTCCAAGTTCATTTAGGATATTTTTCATAACTTCAGCTTCAGGAAGGTTAGTTATAGCAGACCCTCCAGATAAGATTATAGGAAGGTTAAGCTTTTTATGAAGAACAAACCCAGTTAAAACTCTTTTTAGAGAGTCTTCTGTTAAAATACCTGTGTTATAACTTCCACCACCTAAAACAACTATAACATCTCCGTTTAACTTATTAGGAATAGGGTACTTAGTCTCAAGAGGTCTAAGTAAACTATCTTTAACAGGTTCTATTGAAAGTAAATATATAAAAAAAGCTGATAGAAATGAAACAATAAATATCTTTCTATCTTTCCTTCCAAAATATGCTATAACACTAAAAATAACAATAAAAAGCCCTGGAGGTAATATAAAGAAAGTTATTAGTTTTTTTAAGAAAAACATCTCACACCTTTAAATTATGTTAGAATTATAATAACATATTTACAACTCATTAGGAGGATAACTGTTGCCTTTAATCGTTCAAAAGTATGGTGGCACTTCTGTAGGTAATATAGAAAGGATAAAAAATGTTGCAAGAAAGATAAAAAAGGCTGTAGATGAAGGAAATCAAGTAGTTGTAGTATCTTCTGCAATGACCGGAGAAACTGACAGATTAATTGGTCTTACAAGAGAGCTGTCAAACAGACCAAATCCTCGAGAGCAAGATATGGTTGTAGCAACAGGTGAGCAAGTCGCTATAGGGTTGGTTGCTATTGCATTACAAGAGTTAGGTGTGCCAGCTATTAGTTTAACAGGTTGGCAAGTGCCTATCATAACAGATAACGTCCACACAAAAGCAAGAATAAAAAAGATAGATACCCATAGAATAAGAAAACATCTTGACGAAGGAAAGGTTGTTATAGTAGCCGGATTTCAAGGTGTAAGTGAAGATGGAGATATTACAACGTTAGGTAGAGGAGGTTCTGATACTTCGGCGGTAGCTTTGGCTGCAGCGTTAAAGGCCGATGTATGTGAGATTTATACAGACGTTCCAGGTGTCTTTACAGCTGACCCAAGAATAGTAGAAAATGCGAGAAAAATACCTGTAATATCTTACGAAGAGATGATGGAAATGGCATCTTTAGGATCTAAAGTGATGCAGATAAGGTCTGTAGAGTTTGGAGCCAAGTATGGCGTAAAAATACATGTAAGGTCTTCTTTTAACGATGAAGAAGGAACTTGGATAATGGAGGAGAATGAAGAGATGGAAAAAGTAGTAGTAAGAGGGATTTCTCACGAATTAAAAGAGTCAAGAATAACAGTTGTTAGAGTACCTGACAAACCCGGGGTAGCTGCAAAACTTTTCAAAGCCTTAGGAGATAAGAATATAGTCGTTGATATGATAGTTCAGAACGTTTCCCACAAAGGATTTACAGATATCTCTTTTACTGTTAATAAAACTGATGCAGATTACGCTGAAGAGATAGCAAGGGAAGTGGCGAAGGAAGTTGGAGCTGAAGATGTTGAAAGAAACGATAAAATTGCAAAAATCTCAGTAGTAGGCCTTGGTATGAAAACCCACTCAGGTGTTGCTGGAAAGATGTTTGAAGTCCTATACAAAGAAGGTATCAACATATACGCAATATCAACTTCTGAGATAAAAATATCTTGTCTTATAGATGAAAAGTATGCAGAGCTTGCAGTAAGGGCTCTCCACGAAGCTTTTATAGAGAACATGGAAGGTGATATACAGTATGAGTAAACTAAAAACCTTTACAAAAGAGATAAAGAAAGTTTTAATTGCAAACAGAGGAGAGATAGCTACCAGAATAATAAGAGCTTGTAAAGAGCTTGATATTAAAACTGTAGCTATTTACTCTGAAGCAGACGCAAAAAGTATATACGTTAAAAAAGCTGATGAGGCATATTTAATTCCTGGTGATCCTATCCAAGCATACTTAAACTACTTTAGAATAGTTGACCTTGCAAAACAAACAAAATGTGATGCTATACATTCCGGTTATGGATTTTTATCAGAAAACCCTGAGTTTGCAGAGTACTGCTGGAAACAAGGGATTGTGTTTATTGGACCACATCCGGATCACATAGCCCTTTTTGGCGATAAAATGGCAGCCAAGAAAAAGATGAGAGAACTTGGAGTGCCTGTTTTACCAGGAAGTGATGAGCCTATCTCAGACATTAAAAAAGCAAAAAAGATAGCAGATGAGATAGGTTATCCAGTAATACTGAAGGCTGCCTTTGGTGGTGGCGGAAGAGGGATGAGAATAGTTAGAGAAGAATCAGAATTTGAAGACCTGTTTAAATCAGCTTTTAATGAAGCAAAGAAGTTTTTCGGAAGAGGAGACGTATTTATAGAGAAGTACGTTGAAAATCCAAGACATATAGAAATACAGATAATGGCAGATAAGTACGGAAACGTAGTCCATTTAGGAGAGAGAGATTGTTCAATCCAAAGAAGACACCAAAAAGTAGTTGAGATAGCAAGGTCTCCAACGTTAAACGAAGATGTTAAAAGAGAGTTGTATAGAACTTCAGTTAAAGCAATGTTTAAAGTAGGATATGAAAATGTTGGAACGATAGAGTACCTTGTTGATGAAAAAGATAACTTTTACTTTATAGAGATGAACACAAGACTTCAAGTTGAGCATACTGTTACAGAGATGGTTACAGGTATAGATATAGTCCAGCAGATGATAAAGATAGCCCAAGGAGAAAAGTTAGGTTTTCTACAAGAAGATATTACAATGCGTGGATACGCAATAGAGTTTAGAGTCAACGCAGAAGACCCTAAAAGAAACTTTGCTCCATCAGTAGGAGCTATAACTTCTTACCACTCTCCAGGAGGACCCGGTGTTAGAGTAGATGCAGCTGTATATAAAGATTATGTAATACCGCCTTACTACGACTCTATGATAGCAAAACTATCAGTCTGGGCTTTAACTTGGGACCAAGTTGTAAACAGGGCAAGAAGAGCTTTAGATGAGTTTATAGTTAGAGGAGTCCCTACAAATCTACCTCTCCTTAGGGCAATAGTAAGAGACGAAGATTTTATAAAGGGTAAGTTTACTACAAGATATATTGAAGAAAAACTTCCTACATTTAACTTAGAAGATAAAACAGCTGACTTAGAAGACTTAGTAGCTGCTATAGCTGGAGCAATAGCCGCATACCATAAAATTTAAGGAGGTTTGAGATGTCTATAATTGTTGACGTTTATGGAAGAGAGGTTTTAGATTCAAGAGGAAATCCTACAGTTGAAGCTACGGTTGTTTTAGAAAGTGGATCCGTAGGATCTGCAATAGTGCCAAGTGGTGCATCAACAGGAGTAAATGAAGCCTTAGAGCTTAGAGATGGAGACAAAAAAAGATTCTTAGGAAAAGGTGTTTTAAAAGCCGTAGAAAATATAAACACTAAGATAGCTGACCTTTTAATTGGAGAAGAGTCTGAAAACCAAGTTAGAATAGATAGAATAATGATAGAAGCTGATGGAACTGAAAATAAATCAAACTTTGGTGCAAACGCAATACTTGCCGTATCTTTAGCAGTTGCAAGAGCAACAGCTGTAGAGAAAGAGATGTCTCTTTACAGGTATTTAGGTGGATGTAATGCAAAGGTTTTACCTGTACCACTTATGAACGTAATCAACGGTGGAGCCCACGCAGATAACGACCTTGATTTTCAAGAATTTATGATAGTACCAGTATGTGGTGGATCTTTTAAAGAAGCTTTAAGGGCAGGAGTAGAAACATTTCACGTTTTAAAATCGGTTTTAAAAGAAAAAGGATACTCGACTAACGTAGGAGATGAAGGAGGTTTTGCACCAGCCTTAAGATCAACAAAAGAAGCTCTTGATCTTTTAATGATGGCTATTGAGAAAGCTGGATACACACCAGGAGAAGATATATTCTTAGCCTTAGATGCTGCATCTTCTGAGTTTTACGAAAATGGAAAATATAAATTTGAAGGTAGAGATCTCACAAGTGAGGATATGGTTATCCTTTACGAAGAGATAGTAGGAACATATCCAGTTATATCCATAGAAGATGGACTTGCAGAGAATGACTGGGAAGGATGGAAAAACCTCACTGCAACAATAGGAAATAAGGTACAACTTGTTGGAGATGACCTTTTTACAACAAATCCTAAAATAATACTTGAAGGAATAAAAAATAATGTTGCAAACTCTGTTTTAATTAAATTAAACCAAATAGGTACTTTAACCGAAACGTTAGATGCTATAGAACTTGCAAAAAGTAATAACTATACGGCAGTAATATCCCACAGATCTGGAGAGAGTGAAGATACGTTTATAGCTGATTTAGCAGTTGCAACAAACGCAGGACAGATAAAGACAGGGTCAGCTTCAAGGACTGACAGAATAGCAAAGTATAACCAATTACTTAGAATAGAGGAAGAACTTGGTAAAGATGCAGTATTCAAAGGAAAAGAAGCTTTCAAAAAGTTTAGATTTTAACCAAAAACTCATAGACCGCAGCTTAAAGGCTGCGGCTTTTATTTTACTCATAACAGCCATTTACACTATAGGTTTTGGAGAAAACAACATCTTTGAATACTTTAAAAAAGTAGAAACAAGAAATAACTTACAAGCCCAGATAGATACTATAAAGAGAGAGAACCAAGACTTAGAAAAAAAGATATACTACCTACAAAACGACCCATTTTACGTAGAGAAGATGGCAAGAGAGAACCTTGGGCTTATGAAAGATAACGAGGAAGTTTACGTGATTGTAGGTATGAAAAAAGAATCTAAAGAAGAAAACCAAGAAAGTCAAGAGAGATGGATAGATAAAATAAAAGCAAAATATCAACAATTTAAACTACAATGAAACATATTGAACTTTTCATGTTTGATTTAGATGGAACTTTGTTAGATTCAGCAGAAGATATAGCTATTGCCGTAAACTATGCATTTGAAAAGTTAAAGATTCCAACAAAAACAACACAAGAAGTAGTCTCAAAAGTAGGTTATGGAGCTAAAAAGCTTATAGAAGACCTAATACCAGACTATCCACAAGATATAAGAGACAAAGCTTTAGAACTTTTTAGAGAGTTTTACTTTGAAAATCCTGTTATCTATTCAAAACTTTACGAAGGAGCACAAGAAACAGTTATAAAAATAAAAGAAAGTGGCAAGTTAACAGCAGTAGTCACAAATAAGTACGAAAATTTATCAAGAAGAATATTAGATAAACTTGGTATTTTAAACTACATAGATTTAGTGGTTGGAGCTGATACAACTTCTGAAAAAAAACCAAGTCCAGTGCCAGTTTTTTACACTTTAGAAAAGTTAAAAGTTAGCAACCAAAACTCAATCCTTATTGGAGACAGTGAAACAGACATTCTCACAGCAAAAAATGCCCAAGTCAAAAGCTGTCTTGTCCTACATGGTTATGGAAACAAACAACTGGCTTTATCTTTAAACCCTGAATACGTAATAAATAGTCTAAAAGAAGTAGAGGTGTAAACATGGCTCAAAAATGGAGAACTAAGATATCGTTTAACACAAAAGAAGAGACTTATATACGAGGATACCCTTTAACCCAGATGATAGGTAAACTTTCCTTTTCTGAAGGCATCTATCTACTTTTAAAAGGGGAACTCCCAACAGAAAAAGAAAAGAAGATGTTTGATGCAATATTTGTGTCTGTAATAGACCACGGGGTAGCTCCACCATCAGTAGTTGCTCTGAGAAACGTTATATCAGGAGGAAACAGCCTCCACGTAGGGGTAGCTGCAGGAGTACTTACATTTGGAGATTATCACGGTGGAGCTTTAGAAGATGCTATGAGATTCCTGCAAGAGTATGGAAAAGATGAGGAAGATGTAGAAGCTGTAGCTACAAGACTTGCAGAGAAAGTGGTAAAAGAGAAGTGGAAGATATCAGGATTTGGACATAAATACTATAAAGACTTTGACCCTAGAACAAAAAAACTTATGAACTTAGCAAAAGAGTTAGGTCTTTTTGGAAAACACTGTAGACTTGCTTTGGCTTTAGAAGAAGAGATATACAAAATAAAAGGTAAAAAACTTGTGTTAAACGTAGATGGTGCAATTGCAGCCATAACCTCTGATATGGGATTTGATTACAGACTTGGAAAAGGGTTTTTTATTATAGGTAGAATCCCAGGACTTGTTGCCCATGCATTTGAAGAACTAACTCAAGAACCACCTTTCAGAAGGTTAGATGAAGAAGAGATAGAGTATCAAGGCCATCCACCAAGAAACCTTGAATAGTAATGAACTTAGAAAAGGATAAAACAAAGAGAAATCTTATCATATTCCTTGTTTCTTTTATTCTATTTTTAGGTGGAAATTACTATATCTTTAACAAACTTGAAAAGGTTAAAGATGTACTTAACCCTTACATTTTCTTATTCATTTTAAACATTGATGTAATCTTCTTTATAATCATATTTGCATCTTTACTTAGATACATTATAAAAATCTTTTTCCAAGAAGGTATCAAAGGAAAACTAAGGTTAAAACTTACAGTTATATTAGTTTTAATGATTATAATCCCTTCAATGATACTTTTTACAGTGTCTGTTTCTATTATATCAAGTGCCACAAACCTTTGGTTTTCTGGAAAAGTAGGAAATGCCCTTAGTAAGTTAGACACGATAGTAACCCAAAACATTACCTCAAACCAAGAATGGGTGTATAAAATCTATACATCAATCAAAGAAGGTGTATTAAAACCCAAAGATGCAGTAGATTTTTTAGGACTTAGAACAGTTGCTATAAACGATAGTGAAGGAAGACTTTTAGAGTTTTATGGAAAACCCTACGATAGAGAAATTTTAAATGCCCTTGGGAAAGAAGGCTTTATCACTTATGAAAACAAGATTGTTTATCAAAACATTTTAGACAGTAATAGAAAAATACTTTTAGTTTACGAACTACCCAAAGATATAATCCTTTCAAAGGAAGATACAGCTCTAATACTTGAGATTTACAACCAGTTAAAGTTTTACAAAACACCTATCCGTATAGGTTATATCCTCATACTACTCACAATTACCATATCAGTTATATTTGCTGCCTTTTGGCTCAGTAGATTTATAATAACCAACATCACAAAACCTCTAGAAGCTCTCGTAGATGCTTCTAAAAGACTCTCAGAAGGTGATTTATCTGTAAAGATAGATTTAAAAGCACAAGATGAGTTTGGAATACTGATAGAAGAGTTTAACAAAATGGTAGATAGACTTAACCTACTTTACAAAAAGTTAGAAGAAAGAAATAATATACTTAGGAAGAATAAAGAGTACTTAGAAGCAATTTTAAATAACATAAGAGCAGGTGTAGTTTACTCTTCAGAGGATGGAAAAGTGGAGAATATAAATCTATCTGCTAAATCAATTTTGGGAGAGGATGTTGAAAGATTCAAAAGAAAGCACATAAAGGACTTTGCTAACGAGTTTAAGTTAGATTTATCAAATGAAAAAGAACAGATAGTAGAGATAAATGGTAAAACTTTACTAGTTAAAATAACGAATATATCAAAAGAAGGATACGTTATTGTTTTCGATGACATTACAGATATCATATCAGCACAAAAATTAAAGATGTGGAAAGAAGTAGCCCAAAGAATAGCCCATGAGATAAAAAATCCACTTACACCAATAAAGCTGTCTGCAGAAAGGATAATAAACCAGTGGAAAAAGAAAAACCCAAACATAGACCAGATTATAGAAAAAGCAACATTAGTTATAATCTCTGAAACAGAGCATCTATCTCAACTTGTTAAGGAGTTTAACCAGTTTGGTCTTTCTTTCTCAGAATTTGAAAAAGAGATTGTAGACCTTTGTCAGCTATTGAACGAAACGGCTGAAAGTTATATAGATGAACGATTTAAAGTTGAGATAGAATGCCAGTATAAACCTTTTATCAAAGGGAATAAAAAACTTTTAAAGCAGGCATTTTCAAATATAATTCAAAACTCTTACGAAGAAGCTGACTATTTAAAAATTACTGTAAAGCTACAAGAAAACAGTGTGTTAATACTTTTTGAAGACAACGGAAGAGGAATAACAAAAGAAGATTTAGATAAAGTGTTTTTACCTTACTACTCTAAAAAACCGAAAGGTAGCGGACTTGGACTAGCGATTACAAAAGAGATAATAGAAAACCATAATGGAGAAATACAAGCATTAGAAAGTAGTAAAGGTGCAAAATTTTTAATAAAGCTATCTAATTTTTAGTGTTGATAAGGCTATAATTGAAAGAAGGAGAGATATTATCCATACTCTAACTACTATCTTTGGTTCAGGAATACCGTGAAGTTCAAAGTGGTGATGAATAGGAGCCATTTTAAAAAGTCTTTTACCACCTGTTAACCTGTAGTAGCTTACTTGAGCTATAACAGATAAAGTCTCTAATACAAATATCCCACCTACTATAGCTAAAACAATCTCTTGTTTTGTTATTATAGATGTAAGTCCTAAAACAGCACCTATAGATAGAGCTCCTGCATCTCCCATAAACATCTCAGCTGGAAAGGAATTAAACCATAAAAACCCAAGTCCTGCACCCAGTAAGGCCAGAAGGAAAACAGTTATCTCTCCACTACCTTCAACGTAAGGAACTATAAGATATTTAGATAAAACAATATTACCACTGATGTAAGCAAACACCGCAAAAGTAGAAACTGATATTAAAGAAGGTCCTATAGCCAAACCATCAAGTCCATCTGTTAAGTTAACAGCGTTTGATGCACCTACTATTATAAAAATCATTAAAGGAATATAAAAAATACCCAAATCTAAACTTAAATTTTTAAAAAATGGGAAGTATAAAACAGTATTAAACTTAGGATATAGATACAACACTACAGATATTAAAGTTGCTGATACAAGCTGCATCAAAAATTTTGCCTTAGAAGACAAACCTTTTTTATCCTTTATTTTTTTATAATCATCTAAAAACCCAATAAGACCAAAAGATAAAAATGTAAACATTAAAAGCCATATATAAACATTATCAAGACGACACCATAAAAAGGATGTAAATAAAACAGATAAAAGTATCAAAACTCCTCCCATTGTAGGTGTGTGTTTCTTTATCTGATGCCAATCGGGAGTATCCTGTCTTACATACCCACCTTGTTTATTTTGAAAGACTTTTAACCTTTCTATAATGTAAGGACCCAAGATTAACGATATAAAAAATGCTGTCAGTAAAGCATAAAAGCCTCTAAATGTTATATACTTGAATATGTTTACATCTAAATACTCATAAAATATATGGTAAAACATTAAATCTCCTTTTTAACACCTATTAATAGAAAAAAGTCTATCTAAGATGATAGCAGCTGCGTTTCTTACGGATAGATGATTGTAATCTCCTGGACCTAATATAGGTTCTAAAATGTAATCACAGCTCTCAACTAACTCTGGAGGCATACCCCAACCTGTTCCAAGTAAAATAAGATACACGTCATCCTTTTTATTTAAAATCTCTCTCATCTGGGAATAACTTACAGTTTGAGGATACTTTTTCGCTGAAGTTGCTATTAATTTTGGATACTTTCCTTTTTCTTCTTTTATCTTTTCTAACATCTCTGTGATAGAAGAAACAACTTTTACTAAACTACCTGCCATAGACCTTTTTGGGTTAAAAGAAGCTCCAAAACCTTCCGTCCAGTACTTTATCTGCTCTTTTATAACAAACTGCTGAGCCTCAAGTGGCTGTACTATGTAATAACCTGCAAGTTCGTAAGTCCTTGCTGGCCTTGCTATATCATGGAAATCTAAAGTTGTAAAAGATGTACATACCCATTTTTTTTCTTTGTTTAAAGCAGGGTAATGAACTACAGATATGTAAACATGGTCGTTATGCATCCTTATTTCCCCCAGCAGGTTTTATACCATCCTTTACAAGTTTATAAACAATACTGTCAACTACTGCTTGCCAAGAGGCTTCTATAATGTTATCAGAAACTCCTACAGTTCCCCATTTTTTACTTTTATCTCTACTTTCTATTAGCACTCTTATTTTTGCAGCTGTTCCACCACTTTCGTTAACTATTCTAACTTTATAGTCTATAAGCTCAACTTCTGCAAGTGAAGGATATACAGCTGTCAAAGCCTTTTTTAATGCTTTATCCAATGCATTAACAGGACCATAACCTAAAGATGCGGTATGCTCGTAATGATTTTCTATTTTTATCCTTACTGTTGCTTCTGATATAGGACTTTTGTCTGTGTACCTTCTTGCTATTAAAACTCTGTAAGCATCTAAATCAAAGTACTTCGGTAGCGTTCCTAGATGTTTTCTTATAAGTAGTTCTAAAGAAGCTTCAGCTGCTTCAAAGTGATAACCTTGATTTTCTAACTCTTTTATTTCTTGTACAAGTTTTGTAAGTCTTTCATCTTTTTCATCTATTTCTATTCCTATCTCTTTTGCTTTGTATATAATATTACTTTTTCCTGCTAAGTCTGATACCAATACTTTTCTTCTGTTGCCTACTTCTTGTGGTAAGATGTGTTCATAACTTCTTGGATTTCTTAAAACTGCTGATGCGTGTACTCCACCTTTATGGGCAAATGCACTATCTCCAACGTAAGGCATATTTTTTGGTACTGGCATATTTAGGATATCTGAAACGAAGTTAGATATTTCTTTTAACCTTTTTATATTTTCTCTTGGGACTGTTTCGTATCCAAGTTTTAAAGATAGATTAGGAATGATAGAGCAGAGGTTAGCATTTCCACATCTTTCTCCTATACCGTTTATGGTCCCATGTACTTGGATCGCTCCATGTAAGACGGCTACAATAGAGTTCCAAACAGCTGTATCTGAGTCGTTATGGGCGTGAATGCCTAGTTTAGCAGTGATACCTGCCTCTTTTACAGCTTTAAACGCTTTTTCTATATCTGTAGGAAGGCTTCCTCCGTTTGTATCACAAAGAATTAAAAAGTCAGCTCCCCCTTGTTGAGCTACTTTTAAAACTTCTATAGCGTAATCTGGGTTTTCTTTAAATCCATCAAAAAAGTGTTCTGCATCAAAGATAACTTCATCTACATACTTTTTTAAATAAGAGATAGAATCGTATATCATCTCAAGATTTTTTTCTAAGGTTGTCTTGAGAGCTTGGGTTACATGTAAATCCCAAGATTTACCAAAAATAGTTATAACTGGTGTTTCTGCCTTTATTAAATCCTGAATCTGTGGATCTTCCTCTACTTTTAAAGAAGATCTTCTTGTAGATCCAAAAGCTGTTATTTTGGTATTTTTTAAGTTTAACTTTTTTACTTCTTTGAAAAATGTCATATCTTTTGGATTTGAACCTGGCCAACCACCTTCTATGTAGTGTACGCCAAAATCTGCTAACTTTTCTGCAATTCTTAACTTATCTTCAACAGATACACTTACACCTTCTGCTTGTGTTCCGTCCCTTAGTGTTGTATCGTATATTAATACTTGTTTTTCCATATCAAATCCTCACGTTTACATTTTTTTCCTTTAAAAACTGTTTTAATTCTTTTATCCCTACCTCCTTAAAGTGGAATAAGGAAGCTGCTAAAGCTGCATCTGCTTTTCCTTCTTCAAAAACTTGATAAAAATCTTCCTTTTTACCTGCTCCCCCTGAAGCTATAACTGGTATTTTAACAGCTTGAGATACAGCTTTTGTAAGTTCTATATCGTATCCTGATTTTGTTCCGTCTTTATCCATAGATGTAAGGAGTATCTCTCCAGCTCCTAAGTCTTCTACAGCTTTTGCCCACTGGACTGCATCTATTCCTGTCGGCGTCCTACCACCGTTTATATAAACTTCCCATTTACTTTCACTTACTTTTTTTGCATCTATAGCCACAACTATAGTAGAAGACCCAAATCTAACTGCTGCACTTTCTACCAAAGATGGATTTTTAACGGCAGCAGTGTTTATAGATACTTTATCTGCTCCATTTTCAAGAAGTTTTCTTATGTCTTCTAAAGACCTTACTCCACCACCTACAGTTAATGGCATAAAAACTGTTTCTGCTGTCTTTTTAACAACATCTAATATAATATTTCTGTCTTCTGCAGAAGCTGTAATATCAAGAAAAACTATCTCGTCAGCTCCTTCTTTGTCGTATGCAGCTGCTATCTCTACAGGGTCTCCTGCGTCTATCAGGTTTACAAAGTTAACACCTTTTACAACTCTACCCTTATTAACGTCTAAACAAGGTATAATACGTTTTGCTAACAATCTTTCTCCTTAAAAAAATTTTGAGATTAATATTTTAAGGCAGATTTTCAATCTCTTCAATGTTTAAAGATTTTATGTAATCTCTGTAAGATGAATCTACTTGTATCCCTTCTGCTTTCAACATCTGGGAAAATTTTTGAAACATTTTATCTCCATGTTTATCTACATCAAAAAGAATAATACACTTGTTAAAGTTATTTAGAATACTTTCTACAACATCGTAATACTTTTTTCCCTGAAGAACAATTATATTACTAATTCCATAGCTTGATAACTTTTTTAAGTCTCTTTTACCTTCTACAAGCACACATGTATAATTATCTTGGGACTCTTCTTTTAGTTTTATCTTCCAATCTTCAAATGAAGAAAACTTACTACTCACTTTTGATTCCAAAAAGTTTTTTAATAAGTTCAAGGATTTTCATAAATAAAGATTTATCTTTCTTAGCTTCGTGAAGTATCTGTTTTACAACTTCTTCACCTTTTGCGTCCTTTAAAGCTGCAGTTAAAATAAGGAAAACTTCCAGTGGATTGAATGGTATTTCAAAAACTTCTGTAACTCCCATAGCTTTGTAATATTCAATATCTTCTTTTGTAATGTCTTCACCAAGTATTATAAACGGAATATCTTTTAAATTTTCATCTCTCTTTAGGATAGATAACAGCTGAAGTGAAGGCAGGTTATCTACTTTTGGAGATGCTATTATTCCGTGGATATCTCTGTTTGTAGTTATGTAATTTTTTGCATCTTCCAAACTTTCAACCATTATAACTTCTGATTGACTTAAAGATGCTACCTCATTTAAAATTTTGTATGAATTTTTGTCTTTTCCTACGTAAAGGATTTTCATCTTATCTCCCCTTTAAATAAAAGTTATCTCAGGCATATTAGGTATAAAACCTTTTTCGTAAGCCTCTTTTAAAAACAGTTGTATTGCTTTTTTCCCTCTCTCTCCATAATCTACCGTTAAATCATTTACATACATTCCTATAAATTTATCAGCTTTACTTTTATCCATTCCTCTTGCAAACTTTAATGCATACTCTACAGCTTCTTCCCTATGGGTAAGGGAGTATTTAATGCTCTCTCTTAATATTTCGGAAATTTCTTTCATTATCTCAATACCTAAATCTTTTCTTATTACATTTCCACCTAAAGGTAGTGGTAAACCTCCTGTTTTTTCATGCCACCACTTACCAAGGTCTACAATACATACTAAACCTTCATCTTGATAGGTTAACTGTCCTTCATGTATTATAAGCCCTGCATCTACATTTCCAGATTTTACTTCTTCTATTATTTTATCAAAAGGTATTACAACATAGTCTATGTTTGGTTCAAAGAGTTTTAAGGCTAAAAATGCAGAGGTTAAAGTTCCAGGCACTGCTATCTTTTTATTTTTTAACTCTTTCGGGTCAAAAGGCTGTTTTGCAACAACCATAGGTCCGTAATTATCTCCCATACTTGCACCACTTGATAAAAGGGCATACTTGTCTGCCACGTAGGGAAACGCATGGATAGATATGGCACTCACTTCATACGTTCCTTTAAGGGCTTCTCTGTTGAGAGTTTCTATGTCGGAAAGTATATCTACAAACTCGTATCCTTTAGTGTCTATCTTTTTTTGATTGATAGCGTAAAACATAAATGCATCATCTGAATCAGGACTGTGGGCAACTCTTATAATCAACTTTTTCCTCCTGTTTTTAATCTCCACATACTTCCATTATACTTTCTTTTAGTGAGTCTAAAAAGTAATTTAACTCTTCTTCCTTTATTGAAAGTGGTGGCATGATAACCATTACATCTCCAAGGGGTCTAACCCATATACCTCTCTTAAGCATTGCTTTTGCAACTTTAAAACCAGTTCTTTCTCCGTATGGGTAAGGTTGTTTTGTCTTCTTATCTTTAATAAGCTCTACTCCTGCCATTAAACCGTAATTTCTAACGTCTATAACGTGGTTTAACTCTAAAAATTCGAGTAATCGCTTTTCTAAAATATCTATATTTTTTCTAACATTTTCAAGGGTTTTTTCTTCTTCAAATAGGTCTATATTTGCAAGGGCAACGTTACACGCTATAGGGTTTCCTGTGTAAGTGTGTCCGTGGTAAAAATGTTTTGCTTCTCCAAACTCTCCTAAAAATGCTTCAAATACCTCATCTGTTGTTAACGTTGCAGCTAAAGGTAGATAACCCCCTGTTATCCCTTTACCTAAAGCCATTATATCTGGATTTACACCTTCTTTTATACAAGCAAACATCTCTCCCGTTCTTCCAAATCCGGTAGCAACTTCGTCTACTATCATTAAAACGTTATACTCTCTACATATCCTTTCAACTTCTTTCAAGTATCCTTTTGGGAAAGGAAGTATTCCAGCAGCTCCTTGAACGCCAGCTTCTAACACAAACCCTGCTATCGTTTGATGATGTTTAAAAACAAACTCTTCTACTTCTTCAACAAGTTTTTTTGTAGTTTCATACTCAAGAGCTTTCTCTCTACCTGCTATCTCTAAAGCCTTTAGATAAGGTGATGGAAGTTTGTAAACATCAAATAAAAGAGGTTTATACTTTTCATGAAATATATTTATTCCTCCAACACTTACACTTCCTATAGTATCTCCGTGGTAGGCTTCGCTTAATGTTATAAACTTTGTTTTCTCTTTATAGCCTTTGTTGTGCCAGTAGTGGTATGCAATTTTTATAGCAATTTCCATAGCTTCCGAACCATCTTCACTGTAAAAGACTTTGTTTAGATTTTTAGGTGTTATCTCTACAAGTTTTTTTGCAAGGAGTATAGCTGGAACGTTAGAAGCTCCTAAAGTTGTAAAGTGGGATATTTTACTGACTTGGTCACAGATTGCTTTATTTAATTTTGGATGGTTATGACCATGAACATTACACCACAAAGATGCTACACCGTCTAAATATTTATTACCAAATATGTCGTAAATATAGTTTCCTTCTCCTCTTTCAACTATCACGTTATCTTCTTCTCTATAAACTTTCATCTGGGTAAAAGGGTGCCAGAAATACTCTTTGTCCCATTTAATTAAATCTTTTTTTTCCATATTCTTTTACCTCACCAAGCTTTTATTGCAAAGCTTTTTCCTATAATATCTGTTTTATAAAGCTGTATAAACTTTTTACTAACGAGACTGGTTTTTTCTAATTCTAATATTGAATCATCATCAAAAGCTTCTACAAACTTTTCTGAGTTAAAAAATACCTTATAAGGAATATCTCTACTTACAACGGGAGTTCCTACATCTACAACTTCAAACAATTTTTCTACATCTTCATTGTACATCCTTATACAACCGTGGCTAACTTTCATACCTATGCCGTACTCTTTATTTGTTCCATGCATTAAAAATGAAGTATTTCCAAGTCTCATAGCTCTTGTCCCAAGGGGGTTATCAGGTCCTGGTGGAAAAACAGGTGGTAAATCAGGTTGCTCTTTTCTTATACTCTCAGGTGGATACCAAGCAGGGTTTTTTCTTTTTTGGGTTATCTTAAAATCTCCTACTGGTGATTGGGCTTCGTCTGCACCTATTCCTATTGGGAAGGTTATTATGTAGCTTTTATCTTCTATTAAAACTGGATAGTAAAGTCTTTTTTCATTTATATTTATGTATATAGTTCCGTAAGAGAAGTTTTTGATTGGTAGTATTCTTCTAAAGGGTACGATGATTATCTGATTTTTTCTTATGTCAAAAGGGTCTAAGAATGGATTTGCATTTTTAAGTTCATAGTATCCAAGGTCTAACTTTTTTGATATCTCAAGTAAAGTTTGGTCTTTTTCTGAGATGTATATAGACAACTTTCCTATTATTGGGATTTGAGGGTCTAACTCAAATATGTTTTGACCAAGAATAAAACTTACATTTTTGTAGTTTATAACTTTTGAATCTTCTCCAAAAAGTATAAATCTGTTGCTTTTTGTAAGTCTTTTTATCTTTTCTTTTTTTGATTCTTTCCCTGTTATTATAGCCTCTATTACTTTGCTTGGATCTTCAGTAGTCTCTAACTTTGGATTATCTTGTGTGTTTATACCTAACTTATTTAATATATACTCCTGACCTTCTTGATGTTTTCTCTCAATAAATATTGTCATTGCTATTTGGTAGATTCTATAGAGGGAATAATCATCAAGTCTGTTGTCTTGCAGCTGCTGTATAACTTTATACATTAAATCTTCTTCCCGGGCTTTGTATATAGAAGAAGCAAGGATTAGATTTAAAATAGCATAATTTTGGTCGTTTACCTCGCTTTTTATAAGTGTATCTTGGATAAGATTTATTGCGTTTGTGTAAAGTCCATCGTTGTAAAGCTTTAAAGATTTTAATACCGTATCTTCTACACTTTTTGTCTGAACTTTTTGCTTGGCGATTTTAAATAAGTCTTCAGTTGCATATGAAGTTAATGTTATTGAAAATAATAGTAGTAAAAACTTTTTAACCATCTCCTCGAAAAAACCTCTGTTTAAATGTAAGAATAAATGATTATACCACAAACTTTTTGTGATATAATTGGTAGTAGTTAAGTCTTTCGGAGGTTTATTTACGTGAAAATAGCCCTTGGAAGTGATCATGGTGGATTCTTCTATAAAGAAAAAATAAAGGAGTATTTGAAATCAAAAAAGTATGAAATTATAGACAAAGGCACTTACTCTCCTGAACCTGTTGATTATCCATACTTTGGTGAGAATGTAGGTATGGCAGTTGCATCTGGGGAAGCTGATAGAGGAATAATAATCTGTGGAACAGGGATAGGTATATCTATAGCAGCAAACAAAATAAAAGGTGTAAGAGCTGCCTTGTGTACCAATGAGTTTATGGCAAGGATGGCAAGGTCTCATAACGATGCAAACGTTTTAGCCCTTGGCCAAAGAGTTATTGGTTTAGACCATGCACTTGCAATAGTTGACGTGTTTTTAGAAACTCCATTTGAAGGTGGAAGACACGAAAGAAGAGTTAAACTTATTTTAGATATTGAGGAAGGAAAGATTTAAATCTGGAGGTAAAAAAATTGTTAGAAAATCTTAAAAGCACTGATCCAGAAGTTTATCAGGCAGTTTCTTTAGAGTTTAAAAGACAACAAGAACACTTAGAGATGATAGCATCAGAAAACTACACTTCACAAGCTGTGATGGAAGCTCAAGGCAGCGTCCTTACTAACAAGTATGCAGAAGGACTTCCCCATAAAAGGTATTACGGTGGATGTGAATACGTTGATATAGTAGAAGACTTAGCAATAGAGAGACTAAAAAAACTCTACGGTGCAGAGCACGCAAATGTTCAACCTCACTCAGGGTCTCAAGCTAATCAAGCTGTCTTTTTTTCTCAGCTCCAACCGGGTGATACGATACTTGGAATGAGACTTGACCATGGTGGACACTTAACCCACGGTGCAAAAGTAAACGTATCAGGTGTTGTCTTTAACTCCGTCCAGTACGGGTTAAACCCAAAAACAGAACTTATAGATTACGATGAAGTTTACCGACTTGCAAAAGAGTACAAACCCAAACTAATAATTGCAGGAGCTTCAGCTTACTCTCGAGTTATAGATTTTGCCAAATTTAGAGAAATAGCTGACGAAGTAGGTGCTTTACTTATGGTAGATATGGCTCACTACTCAGGTTTAATAGCAGGTGGAGTTTACCCTAACCCTGTTCCTTACGCTCAGTTTGTAACCTCTACAACTCACAAAACTCTAAGAGGTCCAAGGGGAGGTTTCATACTTTGTAAACAGGAGTATGCTAAAGACATAGACAAGTGGGTTTTCCCTAGACTTCAAGGTGGACCTTTGATGCACGTAATAGCAGCTAAAGCAGTAGCATTTAAAGAAGCTCTTTCTGATGAGTTTAAAAAGTATGCTCAGCAGGTTGTGAAAAATGCTCAAGTTTTAGCCGAAGAACTTATGGCACAAGGTTTAAGAATAGTATCTGGTGGAACAGACTCCCATTTAATGCTTGTAGATTTAAGACCTCTTAACGTTAAAGGAAATCAAGCAGAGGAAGCTCTTGGAAAAGCAAACATTACAGTAAACAAAAATGCTATACCTTTTGACCCAGAAAAACCAACTATAACATCCGGAATAAGACTAGGGACAGCAGCTCTTACTACAAGGGGAATGAAAGAAAATGATATGAGAAGAATTGCAAAAAATATAGTCAAAGTATTGAAAAACCTTGACAATGAAAAGATTATACAAGAAGTAAAAGAAGATGTGCTATCCTTATGCTCATCATACCCTCTCTACCCTAACTGGTGGAAAGACTACGGTTATGGCGAGAAATGAAACCAAAAGTAAAATCTCCACTTCTTCCAGAAGTTTTTAAAATAAAAAAGCTTCTTCGCAGCCTTAACTTACACACAGTCTGTGAGGAAGCTTCCTGTCCCAACATAGGAGACTGTTTTTCCAGAAAAACCGCAACATTTATGATAATGGGTGATGTATGTACACGAAACTGCCCCTACTGTAATGTAAACCACGGAAAACCTCTTCCTTTAAACCCAGATGAACCTGAAAACATAGCAAAAGCTGTTAAAATACTAAGTCTAAAACATGTAGTTATAACATCGGTAGACAGAGATGACCTTCCTGACGGTGGAGCTTCCCACTTTGCTAAAGTCATAGAAAAAGTAAGACAGTTAAACCCAGATACTACCATAGAGGTTTTAATACCAGATTTTAAAGGAAATGTTGAATCATTAAAAATAGTAGTAGATTCTAAACCTGATGTTATTAACCACAATGTTGAGACTGTAAAACAGCTTTACAAAAAAGTAAGACCTCAAGGAAATTATGAAAGGTCTTTAAAGTTGATAAAGACTGTAAAAGAGTTAGACAGCAATATAATAACAAAGTCAGGATTTATGCTTGGTTTAGGTGAAACAAAACAGCAAGTTATAAATTTACTAATAGACTTAAAACAACATAACTGTGATGTGGTAACAATCGGACAGTATTTACAACCATCTAAAAACCATCTTCCAGTAGAAAAGTACTATACAGAAGAAGAGTTTAAAGAGTTTGAAGATATAGGCTATAAAATAGGTTTTAAACAAGTATTTTCAGGCATCCTTGTAAGAAGCTCCTTTCATGCTGGAGAAGTTTATGAGAAAGTTAAGTTATAATATTGGAGAAAAAAATCAAGAATTTGAGATTTATTAACTATGAACCCAGTAATGCTTTATACATTTTATATAGTTTTGGCCTCTATTTTGGCATTTTTTGTAATATACAAAAATTTTAGGTATGTCTTTTGGAAGAAGACCCAAGGAGAGATTTTAGAAAAAAAAGTAGAAAGAGTTCACCAGATAATAAAGTATGAAACCTATAGACCTATTGTAAAGTACAAGTATACCGTAAATGGTAAAGAATTCCAGTCTGATAAAATCTTTCTATCCCCCTTCGAAACAGATAAAAATACAGCTGAGAAGATAATCAATGAGTTTAAATCGGAAAAAGTAGATGTTTTCTACAATCCTTTTAATCCCTCTGAAAGTGTTTTAAAAAGGTCTATAAATGCTGGTTTAGTAGTGATGTTAATAGCTTTAATTGGAATTATGCTTCCATTTTTATACCAAACTTTTATAGAAATTCATGGTTATGGGTTAGATACCAAGACGATAGCAGAAATAGTTAAAAATATTTTACATAAACTTCATGATTAACGGAGGAAAAGTATGATTATTGGAACGCCTCTTTCTCACAACGCAACAAAAATCCTTTTACTTGGAAGTGGAGAGTTAGGAAAGGAGTTTGTCATAGAAGCTATGAGGATGGGAATAGAGGTAATAGCTGTAGATAGCTATCAAAACGCTCCAGCTCAGCAAGTAGCTCATAGATACTATGTAATAGATATGAAAAATGGAAAACAGATAAAAGATATTGTTTACAGAGAAAAACCTGACTTTATAGTCCCTGAAATTGAAGCAATAGATACAGACGATCTAATAGATTTAGAAAAAGAAGGTTTCACGGTTGTCCCTTGTGCTCAAGCTGTTAAATACACTATGAACAGAATAGGAATAAGAAGGCTTGCAGCTGAAAAAGTAGGATTAAAAACTTCAAAATATGCCTTTGCTTCTGATATAGAGACTTACAGAAAAAAAGTTATGGAAATAGGACTTCCATGTGTAGTTAAACCTGTAATGAGTTCCTCAGGAAAAGGACAGTCCGTAGTCAGAAGTTTAGAAGACATAGACAGAGCTTGGTATTATGCCCAAGAAAACGCAAGAGGCAAGGGAAGTGAAGTAATAATAGAAGAGTTTATAAACTTTGACTACGAAATAACACTGCTTACAGTTAGAACAAAAAACCAAGGAACACTTTTTTGTGAACCAATAGGTCATATACAGGTAGAAGGAGATTACTGGGAAAGCTGGCAACCTCATATAATGTCTGAAACTGCACTAAATAAAGCTAAAGAAATTGCAAAAAAAATCACAGACGAGCTTGGAGGATACGGCATATTTGGATGTGAGATGTTTGTAAAAGGAGATGAGGTTTGGTTTAACGAAATATCTCCAAGACCCCACGATACTGGAATGGTAACGTTAATATCCCAAAATATGTCAGAGTTTGAGATACATTTAAGAGCTATACTAGGCTTACCTATAGAAATAAAATTACTTTCACCTTCAGCTTCTTACTGCTTTCATGCAAAAGAGTATGGAGTAGCTCCTATTTATAAAGGAGTAGAACAAGCCCTTTCTCTTGGAGATGTAAAAGTAAGAATATTTGGAAAACCTACTACAAGACCTAAAAGAAGAATGGGCATTACTTTAGCAACTGGAGAAACAGTAGAAGAAGCAAGAAAAAAAGCGAAAAAAGCTGCAGAGTTTATAAAAGTTGAAGTTGATTAATTTTTAAAAAAGGTTTATTATTATATTATTGAAGTTTTTTTAAGATTTTAGGAGGGAAACAAAATTGAAAAGAATAAAACTAATGTCTTTAGCAGTTATATCTACAGCTTTGATAATCGGCTGCTCTAAAAAAGAAGAAACTTCTACAGAATCTCAACAGTCAGCTCCGGTTCAACAAACCCAAACAACACAACAACCGGCTCAGCAACAACAATCTCAGGAACAGCAAAAACCACAAGAGCAAAAATCCGAAGAACAGCAACATCCATCTAAAGAAGAACAAAAATCTTTAGAATCTAAGAAAGAAGAGAAATCTTCAGAACCAAAGAAAGAACAAAAATCTTCAGAATCTAAGAAAGAAGAAAAAAAGACTGAAACAACAGTAGCAAAAGTAGATGGGGAGTCTATTTTTAAATCAAAAGGTTGTACAGCTTGCCACCAAGCAGCTGCTGACACCGTAGGACCAGCTTTAAAGAAAATTGCATCTGCATACAATGGAAAAAAAGAAGATTTAATTAAATTTTTCAGTGGTGAAGGAAAAGCTATAGTTGATCCTGCTAAGGAAGCAGTAATGAAACCACAAATAGAGATAACAAAAAAATTATCTAAAGAAGAGAAAGAAGCTTTAGCAGAATTTATTTTAAAACATTAATTTAAGGAGGTGTGTTATCATGGAAATGACTTTTGGTGGAATTCCAAATGCTGAAGTAATTTTATTGGTTTTAATGTTAACTCAACTTGTGTTCTTATGGGGTTCAATAATGTACAAAATGGGAACAAAAGAGGAAAAGTAATTACGATTAATTAATTTAATAAGTAAGTGGTTGGTAAATAAAATTAAGTTAGAACTCTACATAAGGTTTATTTTGCTTATGTAGGGTTATTTTTTAATTTTTTGTTAAAGGAGATTTTATGGAAAAGAAAGCTTATGCGTTTGTCTTTGCAGGATTTTTTATTACTGAAAAAGACCCACAAGAAATTTTTAGAGAAGATGTAACAGCTCAAGACATGGAAGAAATAGAAAGATTAGTAAAAGAAAAGCTATTTAAACCTGGTGTAGATGTAGCTTTAGCCCCTTCTATAGTCCCTCCACACCAAGCTAACGATTTACTACAAGAGTTTAGTAGGATAATCTTTGGAAGAGGAGAGGAGAATGCTTAGACTTGGAATATCCGGTGTAATGGGTAGAATGGGAAGAACTATTGCAAATCTTGCATCTAATGACCCTGATATATCAATCACAGCAGGTATAGAAAGTCCCGATTGTGCTCATTTACATAACACTATTGGAGAGTTAATAAATAAAAAAGACCTGACAGCTCCAATTACTTCAGATTTATCTCAAGTGATAGACCAGATAGATGTACTTATAGACTTTGCAGCTAATCAGGAAGCAGTTTTAGGACATTTAAGAATTCTTGCAGCAGATAAAAAAGCTGCAGTGATAGGAACAACAGGATTTTTAGATTATCAACTTCAAGAAATAAAAGAAATTTCAAAAGAAATTCCTATTGTTTTAGCTCCGAATATGAGTATAGGTGTAAATCTTTTGTTTAAACTTGTAGAAAAAGCTGCAAGAGTTTTGAAGGATAAAGGTTTTGATATAGAAGTGGTTGAGATGCACCATAGGTATAAAAAAGATGCACCATCTGGAACAGCTATGAAAATAGTGGATATTTTAAAAAGAGAAACGGGTATAGAAAAGATTGTATACGGTAGAGAAGGAATAACAGGAGAGAGAAGTAGTAAAGAGATAGGTGTTTTTGCATTAAGAGGTGGAGACGTAGTAGGAGATCATACAGTTATTTTTGCATCTATGGGAGAAAGAATAGAACTAACTCATAAAGCAAGCTCAAGGGACATATTTGCAAAAGGTGCAATAGAAGCTGCAAAGTGGGTAAAAGATAAACCTGCTGGACTTTACGATATGATTGATGTTCTTGGCTTAAATGAGTAAAGAAGTAAACAGAACTTTCTCTTTTCTATCCATAGGATTACATCTTGTTTCTGGAGTAATAGTTGGAGTAACAATAGGCTATTTACTAGATAAATACTTTGGAACATCACCTTACTTGACTATAATCTTTTTCTTTTTAGGATTAGCAGCCGGATTTAGAAATATGTACATAGACGCCAAGAAGTACATCCAATCAGAAGAAAAAAATAATTAAACTCTTGCTATCTCAAGAATAAATCCTATATTTAAAATTAGACAAAAAAGGTAGGAGGGTAGTCATGAACTTTGAAAAGTATGTAGAAAAAGGAAATCTCTTCTTGAAAGAACTTGCTCAAGAGTTAGGTAATCCTGATGACAAAGAAAAAGCAGGGAGAGTTTTAAGAACAGTATTACATGTTTTAAGAAGAAGATTGACATTAGAAGAATCTTTTGATCTAATTTCTCAACTTCCGATGTGCATTAAAGCAGTTTATATTGATGGATGGAAACCTTCTCCTATGCCAGACAAAACCATCAAAACAGTTGAAGATTTTATACATGAAGTTTTAGAGGAAGATAGGAGAGCTGCAGGTAAAGATTTTGGAAATGAAGAACATGCGAAACAAGTTATAAAAGCTGTATTTAGAGTTATTAAAAGGCATGTCTCCGACGGAGAGATACAAGACGTAAAAGGAGATTTACCAAAGAGCTTAAAAGCTCTCTGGGAAGATTAATTAATAGAAGGAGGATTACTCTCCTCCTTCCTTACTTTCCTGATTTTTCAACTCTTCAACTGGATTTTTCGGAGTATACTTCTTGGCTCTTTCATCTTCCTGCTGATGTTTCTTAACGAACTTAAATACATAGATAAGTATAATTATAGCTATAGTCCATCCTATAAAATGTACTATCCCTTGCATTGCCGAGTAGTTATGTAAAAAGTTTAAAGACCCTGTGTACGGCTCCATATCATCTCCTTTCAAATTTAAGACTTAAAAATCTTTAATAATGACTGCTATCATAGTATAATAATGAAAAATCCTTATTCTATTATAACAAAATTAAGGAGGTTAAGATGGCATTACAAGGAGTAATTGATGCATTAAAAAGAACAACACTACAAGAAATAGGAGTAAGCTTTTCTATAGCTGACTTAATGAAGGATTTAAAGATAGATGGGAATAATGTTTACATCAAAGTTTTTTCTCCAAGTGAAAAATATCATGACTTTCTAAAAGAAAAGATAGAAAAAACGTTAAAGTCAATTGGAGCTGAAAAAGTAGAAGTTGAGTTTTCAAGTGAACCACCTTCCCAAAGACAGACACAGCCACCACCTCCTCCACCACAAGCTAATCCTTTTGAATCTAGAAGAAGAATTCCTAATGTAAAAAAGGTTATAGCTGTAGCTTCTGGTAAAGGTGGTGTAGGTAAATCAACTGTAGCTGTTAACCTTGCATCTGCTTTAAAAAAGTTAGGATATAACGTAGGGTATTTAGATGCTGATATGTATGGTCCAAGTGGTCCAACTATGTTTGGAGCAAAAGATAAAAAAGTTATGGCAAGACAGACACCAGAAGGGGATAAGATTATAGCTCCCGAAGCTCACGGCGTAAAAGTAATGTCAATAGGATTTTTATTACCATCTGAAGATACTCCGGTTATATGGAGAGGTCCTGTTTTATTCAAGGCTCTTACCCAGTTTTTATTTGATGTAGATTGGGGAGAAGAACCTTTAGACTTTTTAGTTATAGACTTACCACCTGGAACAGGAGACGTACAGATTACCCTTGGTCAAACAGCTGAAATAGATGGAGCTGTTATAGTTACAACACCTCAAGATGTTGCTCTTATAGACGTTAAAAAAGGAATACAGATGTTTAACGAAGTACAAATTCCAATCCTTGGAGTAGTTGAAAATATGAGTTACTTTGTATGTCCAGACAGTGGAAAAGTTTATGAAATATTTGGTAAAAGTAAAACAGAAGAAATTGCTAAAACCTATGAAGTAGAACTTTTAGGTAAAATACCTATAGAACCAAAAGTTGCAGAGTTTTCTGACCTTGGAATACCTATAGTATTTGCAAAAGAAGACTCTCAATCTGCAAAAGAGTTTATAAATATAGCAGAAAAAATTATTAGAAAACTCAGTTTAACGTAAGGAGGAGCTATTATGAGAAGAATATATGTAGACCATTTAGCTACAACACCTGTTTGTGATGAAGCCATAGAAGCCATGATGCCATACTTTAAAGAAAAGTTTGGTAATCCTACATCTCTACACGAGATGGGAATAGAGGCTAAAAAAGCAATAAACAAAGCTAGGGAGCAGGTAGCAGAGCTTTTAAATGTAAGTAATCCTGATGATATAGTTTTCACATCTGGAGCAATAGAAGCGAATAACCTTGCCATAAAAGGATTTGCAAAGGCACCAGGAAGAAGAGGAAAACATATAGTAGTATCAGCTATAGAGCATCACTCTATCTTACACTCTTGTAAAACCTTAGAAAAAGAAGGATTTGAAATAACAGAAGTTCAACCAGACGAGTACGGAATAATAGACCCACAAAAGTTAGCCGATGCTGTTAGAGAAGACACAATACTTGTATCAGTGGGATTTGCAAACAGAGAGATTGGTACAATTCAAGATATGCCAGCTTTAGTAGCAGCTGTTAAAGAAAAGAATCCAAGAGTAGTTTTCCACTCTGATATTGCAGCAGCAGTTGGACATATGCCAGTTGACGTAGAAGGCTGGGGACTTGATATGGCTTCATTTACAGGACATTACTTCTATGCACCAAAAGGAGTAGGTGGACTATACGTTAAAAAAGGTATAAGGTTAAAACCTCTTATAGAAGGTGGAATACAAGAAGGTGGTAGAAGAGCTGGAACAGAAAACGTACCTGGCATAGTAGGTATGGGAGCAGCAGCAGAACTTGCTATCAAAGAGATGGACGATAGGGTAAACAGGTTAAGATATCTAAGAGATAAACTAAAGAAAGGTATTGAGGAAAGAATACCTCACATAAAATTTACAGGACATCCAGAAAAAAGACTTCCAAACCATTTATCTTTAATTGTTATGTACATAGAAGGAGAAGCAATGCTTCTTATGTTAAACATCAAAAAAACTTATGCAGCTTCAGGTTCAGCTTGTGTTTCTTATGCACTAAAACAATCCCACGTTTTAGCTGCTATAGGAGTAGAAAAGGAAGCTTCTAACGGGTCAATAGTTTTCTCTCTTGGTAGAGATAATACAGAAGAAGATATAGATTACATCATTGAAGAGTATCCAAAAGTTATTGCAAGATTAAGGGAAATATCTCCATTCAACCCAGAAAACTGGGAAGACTTTACAAAGAAAGCTTCAAAATTCAAGTAAAAGTGATTTTTATCATTGGAAAGATGATAAAAAGGAAATATTATAACTTAAAATAAATCGGAGGTAAAGTAAGATGTTTGAATATACAGAAAAAGTGATGGATCACTTTATGAATCCAAGAAACTTGGGAGAAATACCAAATCCAGATGGATACGGTCAGTGTGGTAATCCATCTTGTGGTGATGCTATGTTGTTTACTATAAAGGTGGATAAAGACACAGATATAATTACAGACGTTAAGTTTAAAACGTTTGGTTGTGGATCTGCTATAGCTGTTTCTTCAGTTTTAACTGAAATGGTAAAAGGAAAGCCTATAGACTATGCACTAAACTTAACTTACAAAGAGATATTTGAAGAACTTGGTGGATTACCACCACAAAAAATACACTGTACAAACCTTGGACTTGAAACTCTCCATGTTGCTATAAAAGACTATCTCTTAAAACAAGGTAGAGTAGAAGAAGCAAGCAAAATACCAGACTGTATAGAAGAAGACCACGAAGAAGAAGCACCAGTATCTTTAGAACATATAGGATAATGAAAAGAAAAGCAGTAGCATTATACTCTGGTGGGCTTGATAGCACTCTCGCTATCAGGCTCATTCAAAATCAAGGTATAGATATATTAGCAGTTCACTTTTACACAGGTTTTTGTATAACAGAAACAAAAAGAAGAAGGGGAGAAAAGAAAGAAGATGGAACTCACTATATGAACCCTGCTTTAAAGTACGCTGCCAAGTATGGTTTTCCCCTTGAAATAGTAGATATTTCTGACGGATACATGGATGTTATCCTTAATCCTAAATATGGATACGGAGCAAACATAAACCCTTGTATAGACTGTAGAATATACATGTTTAAAAAAGCCAAACAGATAATGGAAGAAATCGGAGCTGATTTTATAATATCCGGAGAAGTTTTAGGACAAAGACCTAAAAGTCAAAAGTCCATACCTATGAAAATAATAGAGAGAGATTCTGGTTTAGAAGGATTGATACTTAGACCATTATCAGCTAAGAGACTGCCTCCAACAATCCCAGAGATAAAAGGTTGGGTAGATAGAGAAAAGTTAGAAGGTATAGTAGGAAGAAGTAGAAAAAGACAGTTGGAGCTTGCAAAAGAGTTAGGTATAGATGAGTTTGAATCTCCAGCGGGGGGTTGTTGCTATCTTACAGATGAAAATTATGCCCATAAATATAGAGAAACTATGGAAGTTGAAGGAAAGATAACCCAAGAAGATTTAATACTGTTTACAGTAGGAAGACACTTTAGATTAGATTCAGGGACTAAAGTAATAGTATCAAGGAATGAAGGAGAAAATAACTTTTTATCTGGATTTTTAAATAGATACCCTTACTTTGAACCAATTGGAAAAGGTCCAGTAGCAATAGCAAAACCCCTACATGATAACACCTTAGATGAAGATGATAAGCAGATAATAGCAAATATAATAGCTCGATACTCAAAAACTGTTGATGGAAAAATAGATGTTAAGTATAATAATGAAGAGATTTTAACTGGAATACCTTTTGACGATGAAACTTTAAACCAGTGGAGGATAAGTTTATGGAAATCAAACCAGACATAGTCCATGATGCAACTGGAACTTACTGTCCAATTCCTATAACAGAACTTGCGAAAGTTATGAAAAAAGCAGAAAAAGGACAGATTGTAGAACTTCTTGCAGACGATGAAGGAGCTATTCAAGATGTACCCGCTTGGTGTCAAACGACAGGTAATGAATACTTAGGCTATAAAGAAGAAGACGGCGTTTATCATTTTTACATTAGAAAGGTGTAAAAATGAAGTTAAACTTAGAAAGTAAAATTTCTGATATATTTAAACATTATCCCTATCTTGAAGAAAAGTTTAAGCCTTATTTAAGTTATTTTTATGAAGAAAAGTTAGATGGTATTTTATTTAGAAAATTAAGTTTGATGGGTGCTTTAAAGCTTTTAAACTTGCCCGAGGAAGATAGAGAAAAAATTATTCAAGAGTTTTATAAAACCGTTAATAAACATTGAGGTGGTATTATGGTTATTGAAGACAAAGAACAAGAAGTTAAAGAAGTTTTAGAAAAAATTAGACCAGCTCTTATGGCAGATGCAGGAAAGATAGATTTAGTAAAAATTGAAAACGACGAAGTGTTTTTAAAACTGTATGGAACTTGCCAAACTTGTCCTGTAGCAGATATGACTATGAAAGACCTTGTTGTTTACACTATAAAAGAGTCTCTACCTTGGGTTAAGGCTGTAAACATAGGTGAAGAGAAATACCAGATTATATGATTTTAGACGGACAGACAAAAGTTTACGGTATATTTGGTTATCCTGTTAAACATTCAAAATCTCCAACTTTTCAAACAGCTGCTTTTTTACATCTTGGAATAAACGCAGTTTATGTTCCCTTTGAAGTAAATCCCAACGATTTAGAAAAAGCTGTAGAATCTTTAAAAGTGTTAAAAATAGCTGGTGTAAATATCACAATTCCTCATAAAGAAAATGTAATTAATTACGTTAACGAACTTTCAGAAGAAGTCAAAATTATAAAAGCTGCAAACACAATAAAAAACATAGATGGCTATCTTATAGCTTACAACACTGATTGGATTGGATTTGTAGAAGGGTTAAAAGAGTTAGAACCCAATTTAGAAGATAAAAGAGTTTTAGTTATAGGTGCAGGTGGTTCATCAAGAGCTGTTGTTTATGGCTTATTGAGAGAAAATGTAGATAAAATTTACCTTGCAAACAGAACTCTCCCAAAGGTATACAACCTTATACAAGAGTATAAAAGCCATTTTAGGATAATTGATAAAATCATAACTCCTATATCTTTGCAAGATATTGAAGGTTTTTTAAACAATGTAGATATAATAGTTAATACAACCTCTGTAGGTTTAAACGATGAAGATTTTCCACTTTTTGATTACTCTTTATTAAAAGACTCCCATATAGTTGTTGATATAATCTATAAAGAAACAAAACTTTTAAAGGTTGCAAAAGAAAAAGGCTGCAAGCATCAAAACGGTTTCCCTATGCTTATCTATCAAGGTGCAAAATCATTTGAAATCTGGACTGGTCAAAAAGCCCCTGTAGAGATAATGAAAAAATCCCTTAATTTAGAGTAAAAAAGGGAACTTATTGGCTCCCAAATAAATGATACAATATAACGGAGGTGTGTCATGAGAGAAATAAAGTTAGTAAATACTTACTAACTTACAAAAATATAATAAATTAAAAGCGAAACAATCAAAATGATTATAATCATAAACTGAAGGTTGCTTTTTTTTATTATTACTGTATAATGTATAGTAAGAAAAGAGGAAAATAATCCTCCATTAGATATAAAGGCTCAGGGGAGCAATCAACAAAGATCTAATGTAAGTCGGAGATTCTTTTCCTCTTTAAAAAACATTTTTTAAGGAGGCATTTTTATGTCAAACAAAACATTCAAAGATTTAGGTATTTCTCAAGAGACTTTAAAGTCTTTGGAAGATCTTGGTTATTCAAAACCAACAGAGATTCAAGAGAAGGCAATTCCAGCAGTTTTAAGCGGTAAAGACTTAGTGGCTCAAGCCCAAACAGGAACAGGTAAAACAGCAGCTTTTGGTATTCCAATAGTTGAAAGTGTTAATACTAAACAGAAAAAAATCCAAGCTTTAGTTTTAGTTCCAACAAGAGAGCTGGCAATTCAAGTTGCAAAAGAGATTAAAGATTTAGGGAAAAACAAAAAAGTTTTTGTTTTATCAGTTTACGGTGGAAAATCTATGAAACATCAAATAGATTTCCTTAAAAAGGGTAATGATGTTGTAATAGTAGGAACACCAGGAAGAGTTAAAGATTTATTAGAAAGAGGATTTTTAAAGTTAGATAATGTAAAGATGTTTGTTTTAGATGAAGCAGATAGAATGCTTGAAATGGGGTTTATAGAGGATATAGAAGATATAATGTCTTACCTTCCAGAAGATAGACAAAATTTACTTTTCTCAGCGACTATGCCAAAAGAAATTTTAGAGTTGGCTCAAGAGTTTTTAAACGAAGATTATCAAACAATAAAAGTTAAACCAGATGAGATAACGGTAGAAAAGATAAAACAGATTATCTACAGAGTAGACCCTAAAAATAAGTTTAACAAACTTATAGAAGTTTTATCTCAAAACCAAGCAGAAAAAACTATAATATTTACTCAAACAAAGTTAGAAGCTGACCAGCTATCAGAAGACTTGTCCAAAGAAGGATTTAGCGTAAGCGCAATTCACGGAGATTTTTCTCAAAAGAAAAGAGAAACAGTCCTGCATAACTTTAGAACTGGAAAGTTAAAAATATTGGTTGCAACTGACGTTGCTGCAAGAGGGCTTGATATTAAAGGTGTTGAGCTAGTTATAAACTACGGTCTTCCAAAAAATGCAGAAAGTTATGTACATAGAATAGGTAGAACTGGAAGAGCCGGAAAAGAAGGAACAGCAATATCTATACCAACACCATCAGAAGATAAGTATTTACAACAAATATTACAGAAAACAAAAGCAAACATAGAAGTTATTAACGAAGCTTCTGAAAAAAAGTTTACAAAAAAAGAAACTAAAAAATCATCTTTCAACTCTAGAAGAATCTCATCAAGAAGATAATAAAACAAATCCCTTCCAAGTGGAAGGGATAAAATTTCCTTTAAAAACCTGCTAAAATATTACTCCTAAATCATCTAAGTGAGGTTTTTGTATGAATAAAACTATTAAAAATCTCAAAAACTATCCTATGGAAGAGCTTAACAGAATAAAAGCATCTTTAAAAGAAAAAGGTGTAAAGATATACGATTTTGGTACAGGAGACCCAAAAGAGCCAACACCAGACTTTATAAGAAAAGCCCTGATAGATGCCGTTCCAGAGGTAAGCCAGTACCCATCTGTACTTGGAAGAAAAGATTTAAGAGAAGCCATATCAAAATGGTTTGAAAAAAGATTTAACGTAAAGTTAAACCCAGATACTCAAATAATCCCTTCTGCAGGTTCAAAAGAAGCAATCTTTCATTTTCCTCTTGTTTTTATTGACCCAGAAGAAGATAAAAAGAGAGTTATATTTGGAACACCTGCTTACCCTGTTTACGAAAGAGGAACTCTTTACGCAGGAGGTATTCCTACTGCAGTTAAGTTAAAAAAAGAAGATGGATTTTTACTTAGATTAGATAAAGTTGAAAAATCTATTTTAGAGGAGACTAAGATAGTATGGATAAACTATCCACACAACCCTACTGGAGCTACAGCTCCTGCAAGTTATTTTAAGGAAACTATAGATATGTGTAGAGAGTATGGTATTATCCTTTGCTCTGATGAGTGTTATACTGAACTTTACTTTGAAGAAAAACCCCACTCTGCTTTAGAGTTTGGAATTGATAATGTGGTAGTTTTCCATTCTCTATCTAAAAGAAGTGGTATGACAGGTTATAGGTCAGGATTTGTTGCAGGTGATGAAAAAATAATCTCATTTTATAGAAAGGAAAGAGCTAATTTTGGAGTTGCAAGTCCTGATTTTATACAGCAAGCTGCAAAAGCTGCATGGGAAGATGAGAACCATGTTTTAGAAAGAAATAAAATTTTTAAACAAAAGAGAGATTTATTTATAGAGTTTTTAAATAAAGTTGGTCTTGAATACCTATATCCAAAAGCAACCTTTTATATCTGGATAAAAGCACCTTCTTGGATAGATGCAAAAGATTACGTTAAAGCATTACTGGAAAACGGTATAGTTGTATCGATAGGAGAAAACTTCTGTAGTAGTCTCGAAGTATCAGAAGAAAGTTGTGAAAGCCAATACTTTAGAGTAGCCCTTGTACCTACCTTAGAAGAGTGTAAGGAAGCTCTTACCCTTTGGGAGAGAGTTCATAACAGTTTACAGAGATGATTTGTAATTTTAACAGTTAAAACCATCTGAAATTAAAATCAATGATTTATCTCATATTAAATTTCCCTGTTTCGTACTATGTTAGTTAGTATTAACTAACATATCAGGAGGTTATGTGATGGACTTACTAACATTATCTCGGTTTCAATTTGGGATGACAGCATTTTACCACTTTTTATTTGTTCCTTTAACTCTTGGCCTTGCTCTCATTATTGCAATTTTAAAAACTATTTACCTTAAAACGAAGGACAAAAGGTATGATAACCTTGCTATGTTCCTAATGAAGCTTTTTGCTATTAACTTCGCTGTCGGTGTTGCAACAGGTCTTACAATGGAGTTTGAGTTTGGAACAAACTGGTTTAAATACTCTATACTAGTAGGAGATATATTTGGAGCTCCTTTGGCAATTGAAGGTTTAATGGCTTTCTTCCTTGAATCTACTTTTATAGGTCTTTTCTTATTTGGTAGAGATAGGGTGTCAGATGTAGTTCATACTTTTTCTGCATGGATGGTAGCTCTTGGAAGTACTTTATCAGCTCTATGGATACTGATAGCAAATTCATGGATGCAAACACCTGCAGGGTATAAAATAGTAGAATCACCTCACGGAGTAAAAGCAGTTTTAACTGCTTTCTTTGAAGCTGCTTTAAACCATTCTAGCATAATCAGATTTTTACATTGTGTAGATGCAGGATATATAGTTGGTGGTTTTTTTGTCATGGGTGTTATGGCATATTATCTACTTAAAGGAAAGCACGTTGAAATAGCTAAAGTTGGATTAAAATTTGCTCTTATATTTACAGCGGTTGTTTCAATATTTCAGATTATATTTGGAGATATTCACGGTTATCAAGTTTCTAATACACAACCTTTAAAAATGGCTATGATGGAAGGTAAGTGGGAAACAGAAAAAGGTGCTTCTCTTGACTTGTTAGGTGTGGTAGACCAAGAAAAGCAAGAAACAAGAGTTATTCTTAAAATACCTTATCTTTTAAGTATTTTATCTTACCATGACCCTAACGCAGAGTTTAAAGGTATAAAAGACCTTGTTAAAGAGTATCAGCAAAAAGCTCAAGAAGCATCTGCTAGAATACCTGTTTTAGAGCAAAAGTTAAAAGAGCTTGAAGCTACTAATGCTTCACAGGAAGAAATCCAAAAGGTAAAAGATGATCTTGCAATGGCTAAATCTCAAGCTAAAGCTTACAACATAACTTTTAACGACCTACCTTCTGTAGCTACAGTATTTACAACCTTTCACTTAATGGTATACCTTGGATTTTTCTTTGCATTTGTTGTTATATGGGGTCTTATACTCCTCAAGAAAGGAACACTCTATACAAACAAAGCATTTTTATGGACTGTTTTATTATCAATTCCATTGCCATTTATAGCAAGTAACTTAGGTTGGATATCTGCAGAAATTGGAAGACAGCCATGGCTTGTTCAAGGAGTCTTACTTACAAAAGATGGTGTATCTTTCCATCCTACAGTAAATGTTTTATTTTCAGTTATTTTCTTTATGGTTATTTACACTTTGATTTATATAGTGTTCTTCTATGCAATGGTTAAGGCAATAAAAAAGGGACCAGATACTTCTAAAAGTGAACCTATTCCACCTTATGAAAATCCAGCTACTGTAACAGCTTTCTCAAAAGTAAATAATATTTAAGGAGGTGTAAAGCTATGCCTATGGAAATGCTAACAACCTTAGAAGGTATATGGTTTTTACTTGCGGGGGTCTTTTTAGTTGGTTATGCCTTAACAGATGGTTTTGACCTTGGTACCGGAATATTAACTATCTTCACGAAGAAAGATGAAAATAGAAGAATACTTTACAATGCTATAGCCCCTGTTTGGGATGGTAATGAAGTATGGCTTATAGCTGGTGGTGGAATGCTCTTTGCAGCATTCCCCGTTGTTTATGCAGCCTCTTTTAGTGGCTTCTATTTAGCTATTTTACTTGTTTTATGGGCTTTAATTGGAAGAGCAGTGGCATTTGAATACAGAAATAAAAAAGAAACACCTTTATGGAGAAATACTTGGGACTGGATTTACTGGATTGGTAATTTTGTTCCTGCACTCCTTTTTGGTGTTGCAGTAGGAAATGCTGTAATAGGAGTTCCTATTGACCAAGAAGGTATTTACAGAGGAGATTTCTTTACCCTTTTAAGACCTATTCCACTTTTAATGGGTTTTGTAGCAGCGTTTATGTTCCTTATGCATGGGTCTGCTTACCTACTTAGAAAGACAGAAGGAGAGGTTTTTGAGCTTGCTAAAAAGGCAGCTTACATAGGATTCTTTGGATATGTAATTACTCTTGCAATAACAGATTTTTTAATGGTTATTGTAGCACCATTTCTTTATGATAATTACTTTAAATATCCTTTATTCTGGATAGCTCCTGCATTTATTATTATTGGTCTTATTCTTTACTTTAAAAACCTTGTTTCTAATAATTATGACAAAGTTATTTATGGCTCTACACTTACAACTGTTGGAACAGTTCTAACTATAGCCCTTGCTTCATACCCAGTTCTTATGAGGTCTTCATTAAATCCTGAATACAACTTAACAATATGGAATTCTGCTTCTTCTCATATTACCCTAACAGTTATGCTTGTAGTTACAATCTTAATAATGCCTATTGTTATCTTTTATACAACTTATGTATATAGAGTTTTCAAAGGAAAAGTTTCTTCAGAAGGCGGATATCACTAACATTTATCAAGGAAGGCAACTACTGCCTTCCTTTTAATTATATGACCTTTCTAAGTTTAGCTTTTTTATAAAGATTTTCTAAAGATAAGATTAATGCTGATTCTCTAAAGGGTAGACTTTTACTTTGGCTTATATTTTTAACCTTGTTGTATGCCTGTATTAACTTTTCTTTCATTATTT
Organism: Sulfurihydrogenibium azorense Az-Fu1; assembly: GCF_000021545.1. Taxonomy (NCBI): domain Bacteria; kingdom Pseudomonadati; phylum Aquificota; class Aquificia; order Aquificales; family Hydrogenothermaceae; genus Sulfurihydrogenibium; species Sulfurihydrogenibium azorense. The sequence continues at coordinate 1,364,522 of NC_012438.1, read as the reverse complement.
TATCTATTTCTTCATCTGTTAGATCTACTAAACCTAAACCTTTTAACCATTCGTAATAACTTACAAAAACTCCACCGGAATTAGATAATATATCTGGAATAATTAATTTTCCATTTTTATTTAAAATATCATCTGCTTCTGTAGTTATAGGCTTATTTGCACCTTCTATTATTATTTTTGCTTTAATTTTATCTGCATTATCCTTATTAATAACATCTTCTTTTGCAGCAAGTATAAGCACATCACAATCTATGTATAAAAATTCAGATGGATTTAATTTATCTACACTTTTGTTTAATTCAGCTAGTTCACAAACAGATCCATACTCTTTTTTTATTTCATTTATCTGATTAAAATCTAAGCCTTCTTTTGAATAAATACCACATTTTGAGTCTGATATAGCTACTACTTTATAACCCAACTCTTGAATCTTTTTGAATGTGTATTTTCCAACTTTTCCAAAACCTTGAATAGCTATTTTTACATTATCCTTGTTTAAAAAATCTTTTATAACTTTATCGGTTATATAAGCAACACCATATCCCGTAGAAAACTTCCTATATTCAATGCCTTTTAGTTCAGGAGATTTTCCAGTAACTATAGCATAAACTGGCTTTCCCTTTATTTTTGAATATTCATCAAAGAAAACGTTCATATCATACTCATCTGTGTTCATATCAGGAGCAGGAATATCAGTATACTCGTCAATATATTTACTTAACTTTCTTACATATTCTCTTATGATTAGTTCTTTTTCTTCCAATGTTAGAGATTTTGAACCAATTGAAATTCCGCCTTTTGAACCACCAAAAGGAATATCAAGTAAAGCATTTTTTAAAGTCATGAGCGTAGATAATTCTAAAAGTTCTTGGTAAGTTATATCTTGAGATATTCTTAATCCTCCTTTGTATGGTCCGTTCAAAGAGTTATGAAGTACTCTATAAGCCTTAATACTTTTTATTTGATTTTCTTTTTTTAAGTAGATTGAAAACTCAAAAGATATATCTGGATATTTAAGTATCTCAAGTAAAGAATTTTTTTCCTCAGTAGCAATTGAAAAATAATTAATAATACTTTTTATTTTTTCGAAAGTAGACGTTGTAAAATTCTCCATTTAACCCTCACATATACAAAATAATTTTAAATCTAAATATACTATCATTTTATTATTAAAATTTTTGATAAAAATCAATGATTAAGTTAAAACTTATCAATAAAATATAAATGTAAGTTCCACCACACCTCCTTTTACATTTGTTTTCTCCCATGGGAACCTCCTCCGGTTCCCAATTTTTTTATTCAATAAAAAAATGTCTTGATTTAAATCAATGACTTAAATTATATAACAAAAGTAATATAATTTCAGATATTTTTGTTTTAAATTTAGATATTGTTTTTAATTTTAATTACATTTATATTTAGTTAAAAACCCAACTATTAAATTAAACGGAGGTTAGTGAAATGGGTCTATCAAGAAGATGTATGAGTTCTATACATCGTGAACACCTTCACCTAAAAATTTTATCATACTCCATAAACAATGTCTGCTGGTCTTTTGTATCCTAAAGAATGATGTGGCCTTATAAAATTGTACTTCCTTACATACTTCCTTAACTTCTTATTCATCTCCTCTAATGTGTAATCTAATCCCTCTATCAACCATAACTCCTCTTCTATTGTCCTTATCAATCTTTCTACAACACCATTAGTCTTTGGACTCCTTGGATAGCTAAAGTAATGCTCCACTCCTATATCCGTTAAATACTTGTTAAACTCCCCTAAAAACTCACTCCCGTTATCTGTTTGTACCCTCTTTATCTCAAATTCAAAATACTCATTTAACTCAATATAAAATTCTTTTGTTTTCTTTGAATTTTTACTTTCATATACCCGTGCAAAACAAAATCTGCTATACTTATCTATAGCTGTGAATTGGTAATATGTTGCACCTGCGATGTTCAGGTGTTTTACGTCTATTTGTACTACATCCCCTGGGGCTTGTGCTTGCAAGCCTCTTTTTGTCCTTTTCTTCTTTATACTCTTTTTTCTTTTGTTTTGTATTTTAATTGATTTTGTTCTCTCTATTAATCCTTCTTCTTTTAATACTTTATACACTGTAGATGGTGATACTTTTATGTTTTTTTCTTCTTGTAGATATGCCGATATTTTTTCTTTGCTCCAAGTTGGGTTTTGTTTCCTGACTTTTATTATTTGTTCTCTGTACTGATTTCTTATAGTTGGTTTTCTTGTGTTTTTTGGTGTTTTAGGTCTATCAAGAAGTCCTTCAAGTCCGTCTTTTTTGTATCTTTCAAACCATTTATAGAAGGTAGTTCTTGATATTCCGAAGTATCTGCAGGTTTTGGATATATTTTTTGTATCTTGGTAGTGCTGTATCCATTTTAGTCTTTTTTTGGCTTCTTTTGTTAAAGGAATGTCTTTAATCTTGTTTGATAGTTTTTTAGGAAAGAGTGTTGTCATATACATAGGGGTTCCTATAATACCTTTCATATAACCTACCTCCTGTTTTTGTTGAAATTATTTTAAAGGGGTAGGTGTTCACTGTGTATTGAAACTTATACATGGGTTAAAGAAAGCTGTGATTATTGTCATACTGGCGGGAATACCAATAGTTTTAACAGTTGTTTTGCTAATAGGTCCTTGCATTATTTCAATTATAACTCTCTTACTAAAAAGCTTGATGTGAGGTTTGTATGGATATTGTTGGATTTATCTGGAAAATTTCATATATGGCTCATATGATAACAAATTCAGCCTTTTTTGGTTCTTCTGTTTTGATGCTTCTTGCTTGTGAATACACATGTGAAAGTAAAGTTTTGTCCATATATAAAAAATTCTCATCTATTTTTTTGATTGTTTCTTTTCTATCTGGAATAGGACTTCTATCTATACTCAGTATGGGGGGTATGGATGACCTAACAACAAACAATGTTGGAATAAGCATACTTTTTATGGTTGGCGGTTTTTCCATTCTGGTATTTATTTTTATATTTCTCCTTTTATATAAAGGAGATAGTTTAAAAACTAAAAAAATTCTAATACAGGTTATGGTTTTGATTTATTTTTTAGTTTATTTAAGTAGAGTTTATTTAGTTCATTAAAATTTTAATAGGAGGTTTTGTCATGGCTGAAGAAAGGTCTTACAAGAAGTGGTTTGTGACATTTCTGATAGGCCTGATTGTTGCTGTTTTACTTTTTACAGGCTTTACTGTCTATCAGATTAAAAATGTTCCACCTATTCCCAAGGAGGTGAAAGGAGCTACAGGAACACTTTACACTTATGACGATGTAGTTCAAGGGAAAGCTTACTTTCAAAAGTACGTTCTTATGGATCAAGGCTCTATCCTTGGTAATGGAGGATACATAGGACCTGATTACACTGCGATGATGTTGGACAAAAAAATAAGACATTTAGAAGAAATCTACTCGCAAAAAATGTTATCAAAAAATTTTGATTCTTTAAATCCAGCTGAAAAAGCTTATATCGACGCACTTGTTAAAAAAGATATGAGGGAAGTATCTGTACTAAAGCCAGATACAACCCAGATTACTCCTGAGCATGAACAAGCTTTTTTAAAAGCAAAACAAGAATTAGTTGAATTTCTAACAAAAGGAAACCCAAATTACTCCTTAATCGGAGGGATTATCAAACCAGAAGAGGCGGAAAAGATTGCTGCATTCGTTGACTGGTCTGCCTTGGTCGCTGCATCCCCCAGACCTGGTAGTAATTTAACTTATACAAACAACTGGCCGCCAGAACCAAGGATTGGATTAACTGCTTCTTTCTCATCATTAGCATGGTCATTGGTTGCAGTAATGGCCATATGGACATTAACAATAGTGGTTTTATGGGCATTTTATGATTACTTTATGAAATTTAATGGAGAAAAACCGGAACCTTCGTTGACTATAACATCTTTAACACCTATGCAACAAAAAGTTTTAAAGTTTGTTCCATTAGTTCCACTGTTCTTTTTCTTGCAGGTGGTTATGGGAGGATATTTAGCGCACCTATACGCAGATCCTGCCCATAGCTGGATAATTCCCCAATCATTATTACCATTTAACGCTGCAAGATCTTTCCATTTAAACTTAGCAGTTCTTTGGATTGCTATTGGTTGGTTGGCAGGTGGATTATTTATAGCACCGTTAGTTACAAAAGGAAAAGACTTTAAATTCCCAATAGCTGTAGATATACTTTGGATTGCACTTGTTATCGTCGGACTTGGAGGATTGGCAGGATTATGGTTAGGAGCTTTAGGAAAACTCCCTGATAATCTTTGGTTTTGGTTTGGTAATGAAGGAAGAGAGTACATTGAATTAGGTAGATTATGGGATATTGGAATAGTAGTTGGACTTGTCCTATGGTTTGCGATAGTATTCTTTACAATAAGAAAAGCTGAAAAGATCACTCCACCACTTCAGATGATTATATGGTCTTCTTTTGCAATAGCTGTTTTATATCTTGCTGGTATGGCACCCCTAACAAAAATAATGCCAAACTTTACTGTTGATGATTACTTTAGATGGTGGGTCGTTCATCTTTGGGTTGAAAATACTTTTGAACTTTTTGCAGCGGGAACTATGGCATTTTTAACTGTTGCTTTAGGTCTTGTCAGTGTTAGATTTGCAACAATAATGATGTTCTTTGAAGCATTCTTAATAGTTGCTACAGGTACGATTGGAACAGGACACCACTATTTCTGGATGGGAGAAAATGAGATGTGGATTGCTTGGGGTGGTGTACTTTCATCCCTTGAGCCTTTACCACTTGTTATACTGATGGTTGAAGCATACAAAGAGTATGCTCATGTATCTCATAAAGATTTTCCATTTAGAATGGCGTTTATCTGGCTTGCTGGTTCTGCATTCTTAAACTGGTTAGGAGCAGGATTTTATGGAATGATAGTAAATCTACCTATAGTTAACTATTACGAACACGGAACCTACTTTGGAATAGCTCATGGACACGTTGCACTACTTGGTGCATTTGGATATGTAGCAATAGCATTTCTTTACTTTATTGTCAGAGCAAATGCTTTAGCAAAAGGTCTTCACTGGGATGAAAAGCTTTCAAACCTTGCCTTTGGATTAACAACAGCGGGAATATTCTTATATGCAATTCCTACAATGGTTATTGGAACTAAACAATTTCAATGGGCATACGAAATAGGATATTGGGCTGCGAGAACAAGAGAAGTATTAGAAGGTTTAGGATTTTGGATGTGGATTAGAATAGTACCAGATGCGATGATATTAATAGGAAGTGCTTTAATTTTAGTGGATATTGTTTATAAGCTTTACCTTTCTCCAAAAGAATCTGTATCATATAAGACATCTCCATAATCAAAACTTCGAGGGAAGGTTTTACCTTCCCTCCTTATCATGAAGTTTAAAATTCAATAACTCTTATTGCAAATTTTTGATTTTTTATCAATATTTAATACTATGAAGGTTTTAATCTATGGTTCTACTGGATTTGTAGGAAGGTATGTTGTAAGGCAGCTGATTGGTAAAGTGGAGCTTTTTTTAGCTGCGAGAAATGAAAGTAAAGCAAAGAGCATTTTTGGAGATTCTGTAAAAGCTGTAAAATTCAATGATAAAATTGAGAATCCTATTTTTGAAGTTAATCCGGATGTTGTTATAAATCTTATAGGCATTTTAAAAGAGAGTGGAAATAACACTTTTGAGTATACTCACTATGAAATACCAAAAAGACTTATAGATGCTTCAAAAAATTTAAACGCTAAAAAGTTTATTCAGATGTCAGCCTTAGGAGCTGATATAAATTCAAAAAGTATGTATCAAAAAACCAAAGCAATGGCAGAGGAGTACTTAATATCCAGTGGTCTTAATTATGTAATATTTAGACCTTCAATAATACTTGGAAAAGAGCAGAAACTGTTTGAAGATTTTAAAAAGTACAGTAAAATAGCACCTTTTTTCTTAGCACCTTATGATGCAAAAGTCCAGCCTGTTAATGTTTACGATGTAGCAGAGTGTTTTGAAAAAGCAACTTTAACAGAAATAAAAAATGAGATTTTTGAGCTTTGCGGTAATAAAGTAATAAACTACAAAGAGTTATTTGAGTTTGCATTAAAATACTTAAACATAAAAAGACCTGTTATACCTGTTCCAAAGAAAGCATTTTTATTTATGATACCAGTATTTTCTTTAATGCCAGACCCTATAATGACTTTAGACCAGTATTATATGCTACAAGAGGATAACGTTTGTAGCGGAAAGTATAAAGGTGTAAAAGATTTACTTGGAAATGTAAGAGATGCCTTTGTTTTTTAGAGGGAGCATAAATCAGACAGTTCTATCTTTTCTGTTTTTACATCTCCTATTAGCATTTTTTTGAAATTATCAAATGCGTGGGACTCATCTGTAATAAATACTTTTCTAACTCCATTTCCGTTAAATGTTAAATTTAAATTTTTTATATGGTCAACTATCGCTATAGAAGAGTCAACTATATTAAGATGTGGATAGAGAGATTTAATAGTGTTTTTTAAAAGGGGATAGTGGGTACATCCAAGTATAAGGGTATCTATACCTTTCTCTATCAACTCTTGTAGATACTCTTTCACTGTTAACCTTGCTACTTCGTTATCAATCCAACCTTCTTCTACCAGTGGCACAAACAAAGGACAAGGCTTTTGATAGATTTCTAACGAGTTGTCTAAATTTTTCAGCTCATTTACATAGGATTGACTTTTAACAGTTGCAACTGTACCTATCACTCCAACTTTTTTGTTTTTTGTATACCTTATAGCAGCTTCAGCCCCGGGTTTTACAACGCCTATTATAGGAATAGGTAGGATTTTTTTTAATGTTTCTATTGCATAAGAAGAGGCTGTATTACAGGCTATTATTAAAAGGTCTACGTTAAAGTTGTGGTAAAGGTATGTAGCACATTCAATGGAGTATCTTATTATCGTTTCTTTGGATTTATTTCCGTAAGGGACTCTTGCAGTATCACCTAAGTAGTAGATATCTGCCTTTGGAAAGTTTTCTGCAACTTCTTTAAATACTGTTAAGCCACCTATTCCAGAATCAAATATTCCAATAGACATTAACTTTCCGCAGCTTTATAATCTAATTCAACCCTTGGGGCGTCTGACCACAACCATTCAAGTTTGTAGTAGTCTCTTATCTCTGGTAAAAATATATTTACCATAATATCTCCATAGTCTATAGCTATCCACCTTCCTTCGTTATAACCTTCTAAATGTTGTGGTATCACACCATACTCTTTTAATCCTGCTATAATGTTATCACATATAGCTCTGGTATGAACTGGAACACTTCCAGATAAAATAATCATATAATCTGCAATCGGAGATACTTTACCTATCTCTAAAGCAACTATATCTTCTCCTTTTTTCTCTTCTGCTTTTTCTACAATCTTTTTTAAAATTTCCAACGTTTCCATCTCACCTCTTAGAATTGAAGTTTTTTTAATAAATTTTGCAATTTGCTTTCATTTTCAAGATTTTTGACTTGTTGTTTGTAAGGAGATTCAGGGAATGCCTTATCAAATGATGCAATTAACTCCTTTGCTTTTTCTTTTGAGTTGTTTATTCTTTCTATAAGATTGTTAAGCTGTTCTTCTAAAAGCTTTTTTCTGTTTATTAAAACATTTTTAGCTTCTAAGTCTTTCTCTTGGTCTATCTTTTTTTCTAACTCTTTTATCTGCTTCTTATACTTTTCAATTTCTTGGGTGTACTGGTACTGAGAGTTTACTAAGTTGTAAGCAAGTTTGTATATTACGTAATCTTTCTGTATGTAATCTTTATACTTACTGTAAGCTTCCTCGTAGTATACGGCGGCTGAGTATGGTTTTCCGTACTTTTCATAAGTTTCTGCTATATAGAGTGTATGTTTTGCTTTTATTTCGTTTACTTTTTTGATTATCTCTTTTGCAGCTGCAACGTATTTACTGTCTGGATAATTATCTATTATCTCTTGAGCTTTTTCTTCTGCTTTGTTTACATAGGTTAAGTCTCTTTTGTAATCTGGAGAAACAAATAAGTAAGACATGGCTAGTTTGTAAAGAGCTTCTGGGATTTTAGGTGAAGTAGGGAAAAGGGCTATAAACTCTTCAAACTCAACGATAGCATCTACGTACTCTTCCCTGTTATAGTAAGAGTCTGCCAAAGCAAATCTTGCTTCCATAAGCTGTGCAGGTGTAAGACCTTCTGACTTAAATATTGCATTTTTTAACTCTTCTTTTGCTTTTTTGTAATCTCCTTTTTGGTATAGAGTTAAACCTTTTGATAACTTTTCTTGACCTACGTAAACTTCTGTTTTGCTACCGCAAGAAAACATAAAAGCCGATAAAATGCCTAAAAAAACAATTTTCTTCATAATACTTTTTCAACCTCAAATTTATCTATGTGCATTTTATTATTATACTCTATTTCTACAAACTCTTTAAGGTTTAAACTTTCTAAGAGTTGATTCACTCCACTTGATAACTTAGGGTTTATCATAAGTTTTAACTTTACAAATGGTTTGGCTTTAAGAAGTGTTTTTTCAAGTTCAAAAAGTAATATATCTTCAGATCTTATATAACCTTTTCCATAGCATGTTTGGCAGGATTGGGAGAGTTGTTTTACTATACTTTCTTCTAACTTTTTTCTTGATAGTTCTACTAAACCAAGTTGGGTTAATCCTTTTATTTTTACTGGTCTTTTGTCTTTTTTAAATTCTTCTTTTAACAATTCAAGTAGTTTTTCTTTGTGTTCTTTCTCTGTCATGTCTATAAAGTCTATTATTATTATTCCTGCCAAATCTCTCAGTCTTATCTGTCTTACTATCTCTTTTACAGCTTCTGTGTTTATTTTAAATGCTGTTTCTTCAAGGTTTTTTTGTTTATTACAGCTTCCGCTGTTTACGTCTATTACAACCAATGCTTCTGTCTCTTGTATAACAAGGTAAGACCCGCTTTTTAGGTATGCGTAAGGTGAAAGTATTTTATTTATCAACTTATCTATACCGTATGCAAAGTATAAAGACTCTTTTCTTTTTCTGTAGGGTGTGATTTTTATACTGTTGTTTGGGAAGTTGTTATTTAAAAACTCTTTTATCTGTTTTAAAAGTTTTATATCGTCAGATATTATCTCTGAGAAGTTTGCTGCGTAGTCTCTTATTATTGTAAAAGCTTTGAAGGGTTCTTCGTAAATAATGGCAGGAGCTTTCTTTTTTTCGGCTTCTTTTTGGATATTACTCCATAACTCCTTTAAAAATTTAAAATCTTCTATTATCTCTTGATCTGTGGCGTTTATTGCGGAAGTTCTTATTATTATTCCGTAGTTATCAGGGTTAATATCTTTTATAAGGTTAGTTATACGACTTTTTAAAGACTCTCTTACATCTTGGTCTTCGTATTTTGATGATATTGATACTTTCCCTTTATTTTGTGGGAGCAAAACTAAAAATTTTCCCGGTAAAGAGAGTTTACAGGACAGCTTTGCACCTTTGGTACTTACAGGAGACCTTTTTACTTGAACAAGTATTACAGAGCCTTTCTTTATGTTTTTACATTCTTCTTCACATATATCTTTACTGGGTAAAAAGGCTTCTTTATCCTCTCCTATATCTACAAAGTAAGCTTCCATTGCGGAGCTGTAGGACAAAACTTTTCCTTTGTATATGCTACCTGTTTGTTTTGATATTTCTATATCTTCAATTTTAAGTTCAACAGGAACGTTATCTTCTAATATAAGATAAAAAATTTTTTTTGTTCCTGTTGTAATGACTAACTTTCTATCCAAATGTTTTACTCCGTAAGCAATAATAACAAAAACGTTTATAATTTTAGCATAAACATACAAGATTTAGGTGATGTAGTTTTTATTAAACGGTGAGTTTACAGATAGACTCTCGATGATAGGAGTTTTTTAGTATAGTCTGATTTTGGGTTATCAAATATCTGGTAAACATCGCCCTCTTCCATAATCTCTCCTTTATACATTACAACAACTCTATCAGCTATCTGGGCAACCACTCCAAGGTCATGGGTTATAAACAGTATTCCGATATTGTAGGTTTGTTTTAAGTCTTGAAAAAGAGATAAAATTCCAGCTGCCGTTGTAACGTCCAGAGCCGTTGTTGGTTCATCTGCTAAAATATACTTAGGTTTGTTTACAACAGCTGCAGCTATTACAACCCTTTGTTTTAAACCACCTGATAACTCGTGGGGATACTGGTAGAATCTTCTTTCAGGGTCTGGAATTTTAACAGCTTCCATCGTTTCTAAAACTATATCTTTTGCTTCTTTGTAAGATACATCTTTATGGGCTAACACAGTTTCTAGTATCTGGTCTCCTACGGTTAGTAAAGGGTTTAAAACTGCCGATGGCTCTTGAAATACCATCGATACTGTACTACCTCTTAATCTTCTCATATCTTCCTTTGATAAATCTTTTATATTTTTCTCGTCTATAAATATATTTCCTTCTACTGTTGCATAAGAAGGCAGAAGACCCATTATAGCATTACAACTTACACTTTTTCCTGAGCCAGACTCTCCCACTATTGCTAAAATCTCACCTTGATTTAGATGAAAGGAGACTCCCTTTAGAGCCTCCACTGTTTGATTATCGAGAGAAAACTTTACTTTTAAATTTTCAACTTTTATCACTTTAAAATGTCTATAAGTTTGTTTAAAGTTTCGGCTGGTATTGCACCGGATACTGCGATACCTTTATTTGGGAAAACTATTGTAGGAGTTCCATTTATACTTACTGATTGAGCGTACTGAAGATTTTTATCTATTATTCCTCTACCAGCTGTACAAGGCTTATCTATAGAAGACAGTCCCGATTCATCTCCTTTTGCTACACTGTCAAAAGATTTGTTAAGTATGTTTTGTTTAGAGTTGTTGTCTTTTTGACACTCTATATTTTCTGATATACCTCTTGCATGTTTATGGAACGGTAGAGGGTACAGCACCATCTCAAATCTAACATCTTTTCTATCTTTTAGGATTTTTTCTATCTCTTTATGCAGCTTTGCACAGAAAGGACACTGTGGGTCTGTAAATACGTAGACTACAATATTACCATTACCGTAGGTAATGTTAGATTTAGGTAAATTTTTTGTGTCAACAAAGTTTATAAGGTCTATTAATCCTTCTTTTTTCAGCATTTCAACTTTGTCTTTACCTAAAAGCTTTGCTAATTTAACCTCTTTCTCAGAGTTGGCTTGAGATTGGAGCTGTTGGAATCTTTCTCTTGTAAGACTTACTTTTTTGTTTACATCTATAATTTCACCGTTTACTAAGTACTTTAAATTACAATCAACGTATATAGGTACTTTTTTATTTCCTGTTTCTATTATAACTTCGTAAAGTCCTGATATAGGCGAATCGGACACACTTACAACTTTTGCGTTTCCTAAAATTCCGGATAATGCTTTTTCTACTTGAGCAGCACTTACTTTACTACTTCCACCACCAAGACAACTTTCAGCTGCAAAAACAGTTGTTCCTGCAAACATCAATCCAGCTATAAACATTTTTAACTTCATTAATTTCTCTCCTTCTGGTTAAATTTTATCACTTTATATTATATATTTTCTTTTAATTTTTTTGTGTAAATATTTTGTAAATTTGTTAATTTTTTGACTTCAACTTTAAAAAAATAAGTCCGGTCATGATGGCATCGTTTAAGGCGTCGTGTTTTCCAAAAGATGGAATTTTTAGGCCTTTTAGGATAGAATCAAACCTTAAATCTACAAATCCCTGTGGTATTGTACCTATCTTGTAATCGTAGTACATTCCGGATACTTCTATTTTTTTGTTTGGAAGAGGTATTCCTATGATTTTTTTTGTATACTTGTTTATCATTGCTACATCAAAATCTATGTAATATCCAACAAGAGGTCTACTACCTATAAATCTTAAAAAGTCCTTTATAGCTTTTTCTATGGGAATGCCGTTTTCAAGGTCTTTTTTCCTAAGTCCGTGTATCTTTATCGTTTCTTCATTTATTTCTCTTTCTGGTTTTACTACTGTGTAAAATCTATCATTTAAAAGGATTCTGTTTTGTTTTATCTTTACAGCTCCGATGGAGAGAATGTCGTCTGTTTTTGGGTTTAAGCCTGTTGTTTCTGTGTCAAAGACTACGTACTCATCTTCTGGTGGGTCATCAAAAAGAAATAGGAACTCATTGTCTTTAAGTTTTTTCTTTAAAAATTCTTTTTTTAGGCGTTTTAATAAATTTATCATCTTAAGTAGTTTAGTTTATAGTGGTTTGTTATAAAATCTTTAAATTTGTTTACAACTTTAAAAGACTCTTTTAATAAATCTTTTTCATAGTTTGTTAGAGAGTTTACATTTATATAATCGTCGGGTTGTTTTTTCATCTCTATCTTTTTAAGTCTTTCTCTAAGTCTTAAAGTTAGCATAAATTCTAACGACTCTATTAATTCTCTGCCAAAATCTTTATTTATTACATTTAAATTAACCAGTTCTTTTATACGGTTAAATGTGTTTGTTTGAGTTATTCTATTCTCAACAGCTAAAGACCTAACACCATGAATGATAGGGAATATACCACCTTTTTTTATGTCTAACTCTCCTTTGTGTTCTCCTTTTTCTGTCTCAAATCCACCAAAAAAGTTTAAAGGTGTTTTAAAGTTTATAGTTGGTAATGCAAACCAAGATAGAAATGTTTTGTTGTCTGAGATGTTTTCAAAAATGTACTCTCTAAGTTTTTCTGCCAGTTCTATCTTTCCTTCAATAGGTCTTAAGTCTATGAGTATTGCAAGGTTTAGCATGTTTTCTGGGGTTATGTTGTTTATATACTCAAAAATAGATTCCTTAAACTCTTTTAAAGTTTTTCTCCATTGTGGATTTGTAAGCATTACGTTTCCTTTACACTCTGGATAACCTAACGTTTTGAGAGCTTCTATAAAGTTTTTTGAAAAGTTTTCTAAAACTTCTTTATCAAACTCAAAATTATCAGACAGAATTAAACCGTTATCTTGGTCTGTTTTGAGTATCTGCTCTTGTCTGCCTTCACTTCCCATAACTATTAAGCAAGTGTTTTCTCTTATACTCTCGTCTGCGAGAAGACTGAATAATTTTTTAAATATTTTTTCGTTTATCTCTGATACAAATTTCATTATATGACGGGTTCTTATTCCTTCTTTATGAAGAAGTTTTACTGTGTTTATCATTGAGTCTGATATGACTTTTAATTCTTCCACTGATTTTGCTCTTTCTACCTGTAGTGCTAAAAACTGAGGTTGGTTTGAGTACTGGGTTAGTATATCTACTTCGTTTAAAACTCCGATTATTTGGTTGTTTTCATCTTTAATTACAACTCTTTTTATGTTGTGTTTTATCATTGTTATTATTGCATCAAATAAGAAAGTATCTGGGTTTACACTTATAATGTTTTTGTTTGCTATATCTCCTATAGGGTCTTCTACATTTTTTTTGGAAAGAATAACTTTTTTTCTTAAGTCTGAGTCTGTTACTATGCCGTAGGTATCTGAGTATTTAACTATTATACTTAAAGCCTTTTCTTCGGTCATCTTTTTTACAGCTTCGTAGATAGAAGAGCTACTTTCAACTATCAAAGGTTTTTGATACTTTATATCTTTAACTTTTGAGAATAGATAAGGATTTTCTGAAGCTATGGAAGAAAGTTTCTCTTTTGTAGATTTTTTAAAGTACCTTGCAAAATCAGGATTTTCAGAGATTAGCTTTAGTAGTATGGTTGATGGAAATCTGTAGAGTATACACTCTTCTACAGTAATAAACTGGTTTTCGTTTTGACCTATTATTGATAGATAATCAAAACTGTCTTTCTCTCCAAAATAATTTAATTCATTTCCTGCTAAATCCTTTTCAACTACCGACCCTTTTAGAATGATATAGTAAAAATCCGGAAGGTTTAATACTGTTTGATTTGGCTTTAGATACACTATCTCTGTGTTATCTATAATCTCGTTTAGCTGTGAATCTGTCAGTAGCTCAAAAGGATAGCATGTTTTTAAAAAAAGCTTGATATCTGCTATACTCATCTCTAATCTCCTTGATTTTTAAAAAGGAGGCTTAAAAGCCCCCTTTACTTGGCATTAGTGATGGACAGCTCCTTCTGCACCTATTCCGGTTTGAGACCTGATATACTGAGGTTCAAAGCCTTCTCTGTCTTCTTTAGCTCTTTCGGAGTTGTCAAGTTTGGATATTAGTATTGTTAAAACAAATGTAGTGAGCATTGAGAATAATGCGGGGTTTTTAAGCTTTATTATTGGCTCTGGATTTTTAAATACATCAACCCATACAGTAGGAGATATAACGATTAATACTAAAGCAACAACTAATCCAGCTAAACCACCCCAGAATGCACCTCTTGTAGTAAGGTTTTTCCAGTATATAGATAAAAGAAGTATCGGGAAGTTTACTGATGCAGCAATAGCAAACGCCAGTCCAACCATAAACGCTACGTTTTGTTTTTCAAAGATTATACCTAAGATTATTGCTAGTATACCGATTACAAAAGTTGCTATTCTTGAAACTTTCATCTCTTTTTGTTCATCTTTTTCTTTTGCTATAACGTTTGCATACAGGTCGTGGGATAAAGTAGAAGCTCCAGCTAAAGTTAGTCCAGAAACAACTGCCAATATAGTAGCAAATGCAACTGCTGATATGAATCCCATGAATGCTGATCCACCTACAGCTTCTGCAAGATGGATAGCTGTCATGTTATCTCCACCGATTAACGCTTTTTTATCTCCTATCAAGTTTTTAGTTTCGTCTGTAGCACTAACTATTTTTGTTATTCCATCAACAACAATCTGTTTTGCGTTTTGGAAATACTCAGGATGGTTTACAAATAAAGCAATAGCTCCAAAACCTATGATGAAAGTAAGTATATAGAAGTAGCCTATAAATCCTGTTGCAAAGAATACTGACTTTCTTGCTTCTTTTGCGTTTGGTACTGTAAAGAATCTCATTAGTATGTGAGGTAGTCCTGCCGTTCCAAACATTAGAGCAAGTCCTAAAGATATAGCGTTTAACGGGTCTGATACGAGTCCACCCGGAGCCATAATAGCTTCACCTTTTGCATGAACCTTGGTAGCTGTTGAAAATAGTGATTCAAAACTAAATCCAAAGTGTAGAAGAACCATAAACGCCATAAAGGATGCACCACCAAGGAGTAAAACAGCTTTTACGATCTGAATCCAAGTAGTTGCAAGCATCCCACCAAACGCAACGTAAGTTATCATTAAAGCACCTACTACTATAACAGCTGTAGAGTAAGGTAGTCCAAATAAAAGCTGTATTAATTTACCTGCACCAACCATCTGAGCGATAAGGTAAAAAGTAACAACTGATAAAGAACCGATAGCAGCAAGGATTCTTATTCTTCTTTGTTCAAGTCTAAAGGAAGTGACATCGGCAAAAGTGTACTTTCCAAGGTTTCTAAGTGGCTCAGAAAGTAAGAACATAACTATAGGCCAGCCTACTAAGAAACCAATTGAGTATAAAAGTCCATCGTATCCTGACGTGTAAACAAGTCCTGCGATACCCAAGAAAGAAGCTGCTGACATGTAGTCTCCAGCTATTGCAAGACCATTTTGAAATCCAGTGATACCACCACCAGCTGTGTAAAAATCCTTTGCAGTTCTTGTTCTCTTAGCTGCCCAGTATGTAATACCTAAAGTAGCTACAACAAAAAGTATAAACATTGTAATGGCAGTCATATTAACAGCCTGTTTTTGAACGTTTCCATCAACACTACCAGCTGCAAATGCTATTGAAACTATAACAAAACTTAAAAACCAAAATAAAAGTCCCCTTTTTGTCATGTTAAACCTCCTTTAAGTATTTTTTCTTTATTTTTTCTGAGAGTTCATCGTAATCTTTGTTTGCAATGTAGACGTATACTCCAGTTAATAAGAAAGATAAGACGATAACACCAATACCAATAGGTATACCGATTGTTACAACACCTTCTCCAATTTTTTGAGCTAAAAATTCTTTGTTAAAGGCAACCAGTAGGATAAATCCAAAGTAGATTATCAGCTCTAACGCTGTAAGAATAACCATTACCCTGTTTCTTTCTGATACTAACTTTTGAAAGTCAGGGTCGTTTTTTATTTTTTCAATAAGACTTCTGTCCATAACGCTTACCTCCTATTAAAAGTTGTAGTTTGCTATTAATCTATACTCTGTAAAGTTTTGTCCTGGGACAAAGTTCCAAGTGTATATTCCCCTTGCTCTTACCTCTAAATTTTTGATTAATCTACACTTCCAAGTTAGATCCCAGTTTGTCTCGCTTGCATCGTGGGTTGTTAAAGCATATTTTGCCTTACTTCCAACATTAAAGTAAGAGTAAGCTAAGTGTAGGTTTAAGCCTTTTATTATGTCAAAGCTTGTCCCAACTTTCCAAGCAGTTGTGTCTGCTACGTATCCAAGTCTTGTAACTGTACCTTGTACAAATCCTGGTGTTCCACCCCAAGGAGTGATAAGTCCACCATTTAACACTTTATCTGTATCACTACCTGTTGTAGAGTATGCTGCATAAAGATTAAAGTTTTGAACTACAGAAGTTGGAATATTAAAGTTAATTTTTGCTCCAAAAAGGTTTGCTCCAACTTCTTTACCAAAAACTTTTTTAACATTATCTCCAACGTTTGTTTCGTTTATATACTGGGCTGATACTGTAGTTTTTATATTAGATAAATTTAAAGTGTAATCACCTTGGAGATATAAGATGTTCATCATATCCCAAGCGTAGTAGTCCCAAGCTTGAAGTTTTAAATTAGGTATTCCTTCGTAAATCGCAGCTAAGACTGTTACTCCAGCGTTAGACTTTCCTATAGCCTGTTTACCCATATTCATAAAGTTTCCTGTGTCGTATTTAGCTAATCCTTGATTTAGACTTGAGTATCCTCCGCAACCATAACCTGATTGTATTCCAAGGTAACTACATGCTGAATAGGCGTTTGCAAATGTTCCATAAGCCATATTCCAGAAGTGAGCACCTATTAAGGTTGTTTTAGGTAGGTCTTTATTTGTAATTACGATACCTTCAAAGAGGTTTGGAAGCATCCTTGCATCATCCATACCTGCCATAGGTGTGTTTATTTCCTGTCTTCCTATTTTTACATTGGTATTTTTGTAAGAGTAATTAAGATAAAGTTGACCTATGTAAGTAACACCTTTTCTATCTTTACCGAATAAAGATGGATCCATATGTAAGTTTGGAGTCCCGTTACCATTAGTTCTATTTGGGTTTATTGCGTTAGTTGTGTAAGCCATAATACCAAACTTTAAGCCGTTGACAGCTGCTGTCTCAAATCCAAACTTACCACCGATTGCAAAAGCTGAACGGTCATTTTTTGAGAACGCAGTGTTGTAATCCCTATCAATGTAGAAAGCTCTAAACTGACCCATAATCTTACTTTCTTTGAAAGCAGACTCAAGGTCGTTTGCTGCAAATACCTGAGTTGAGCCTACTGCCAAAATTGCCGACAGTGCCAAAATCTTTTTCATCGTTTAACCTCCTAATAAAGTAGTTTTATTAAAACATCGTTATATTCTTATATTTATAACACTGTTATATTTACTTTTTTCAAGCAATAAAAAAACCTCTCCAAAATGGAGAGGTTATCTATAAAAAAACTTACTCTTCTAAAGTAGAAGTGTCTCCAATTTCAAGGCCTAACTCTCTTGCTTTTAAAAGTCTTCTCATTATTTTTCCACTTCTTGTTTTTGGTAGTTTATCTACAAATTCTATCTCGTCCGGAACAGCTATAGGTCCAAGTACTTCTCTTACTGTGTCTTTTATTCTCTCTTTTAGCTCTTCTGATGGTTGGTATCCTTCTTTTAAGATTACGAACGCTTTTATAGATTCTCCTTTTATCTCGTTTGGTTTTCCTATTACAGCTGCTTCTGTAACGGCATGATTTTCAACTATTGCTGACTCTACTTCTGCAGTTCCTATTCTGTGTCCTGCAACGCTTAAAACGTCATCAGCTCTACCAACAACCATTATATAACCTTCTTCATCTATAGCTGCAAGGTCTCCAGCTGAGTAGTATCCTGGTATTTCATTCCAGTACTTTTCATATCTTTCGGGCTCTCCCCAGCAAGTTCTAAGCATAGAAGGCCAAGGATTTTTTATAACAAGGTGTCCTACTTGGTTTGGTGGCATAGGATTTCCTTGCTTATCAACAACTGCAACCTCTATTCCAAACATTGGCTTTCCTGCTTTTCCCGGTTTTGCTGGGTAAGATGGAACTGTTGTTATCATATGAGCTCCTGTCTCTGTTTGCCACCATGTATCAACTATTACAGCTTTTCCTCTTCCTATGTTTTTGTAGTACCAAAGCCAAGCTTCAGGGTTTATAGGCTCTCCTACAGACCCTAAAACTTTTAAAGATGATAAATCATACTTAGCAGGTATCTCGTCTCCAAATCTCATAAGCATTCTTATGGCTGTTGGAGCTGTGTAGAATACATTAACGCCGTACTTCTCAACGTACTCCCACCATATTCCAGGATGAGGGTATACAGGTACTCCTTCCATCATTATAGAAGTCACACCGTTTGCTAGTGGTCCGTACACTATGTAACTATGTCCTGTAATCCAGCCTACGTCTGCAGTACACCAGTAAATATCATTTTCTTTTAAGTCAAACACGTATTTAGAGGTCATATAAGTATTAACCATGTATCCACCAGTTGTGTGTAAAACACCTTTTGGTTTACCTGTTGTTCCTGATGTGTAAAGGATAAATAGGGGGTCTTCTGCGTCTTGGATTTCAGGAGGACAGTCTTTAGAAGAATTTTTAATTAATTTGTAAAAATCAACAACATTATGTTCCTCGTACTCTTCAGACAATTCGTTATCTCTATCCCAGAGTATTACTTTTTCAACAAAATCTAAATCTTTTATAGCTTCTTTTACAGTTGGGAATAAAGGTATTTTTTTACCTCTTCTTTTTGTGTAAGTTGCAGTTATAACAGCTTTTGCTTTTGCATCATCTATTCTTATCTTTAATGCTCCTTCACTAAATCCAGCAAAAACTACACTGTGTATAGCACCAATTCTTGCACATGCAAGCATGGCAATAGCAGCTTCTACAGTGTTTGGCATATATATAGAGACCCTATCACCTTTTTTAATACCTAAAGACTTTAAACCGTTGGCAAGTCTGCTTACTAAGTCTAAAAGTTCTCCATAGGTAACTTTTTTTTCGTTTCCTTCCTCATCTATAGATATAAAAGCTACCTTGTTTCTTTTTCCATTTTTTACATGTCTATCGATACAGTTGTAAGTGATGTTTGTTTTTCCATTTATAAACCATTTTGCGTAAGGGTAGTTCCACTCTAAAACTTTATCCCACTTTTGAAACCACTCTAACTCTTCTGCAATTTTACTGTAAAAACCTTCTCTATCCTCAATCGACTGTTTGTAGAGAGATTCGTAATCCTTAATCCAAGCTTGCTCCACTATTTCTTGTGGTGGATAGTACTTTTCATCTACCTTTAAAAGTAAATCAGCCTTTTCCATGTTAACCTCCTTTATAACGTGGTTTTATTATTAAAAATAAAACAGTATTTTACTGAAAATACTTTTAATGTCAAATTTTTAGTAAAAAATAAAACATTGTTTGATTAATAAAATTCTAATATTTTTATATTGGGTAGAATAGATGATGATAAATAAGCAATTTTTAATATAACATTGTTTTATTGCATATTTTTTATGCAGTATTTTTAGAATAGATTTAAATATGGAACTTTATTTTAATTATGTAAGTATATGAAAAATAATAATTTTTGTAAAAGGTTTGAAAAATACTTAGTTCTTGGATAAAATGTAAGTGATGGAAGAAATTCTAACATTTAAGGTAAATGAAGAGTATGCAGGTTTGAGATTAGACCAGTTCTTAGCAAAAGTCTACCCAGAGTACTCTCGCTCTTACTATCAAGACCTAATAGAAAAAGGCTTTATATTAAAAGAAGACAAACCAATTAAAAAGCCTTCTTTGAAAGTAAAGGTTGGAGAGAGTTATACAGTAATTATCCCTCCACCACAACCTTTAGAAGTAGTCCCAGAAAATATACCATTAAAAGTGTACTATGAAGATGAAGACCTTGCCGTTGTTTACAAACCACCGGGCATGGTAGTCCATCCTTCTGTGGGACATACAAGTGGAACTCTTGTAAATGCTCTGTTATACCATTTTAAAAATGTGTCTACATACCAAGGAAAAGAAAGGGCTGGAATAGTCCACAGACTTGATAAAGATACGGCAGGATTAATAATAGTTGCAAAATCAGAATTTACCCATAAAGAATTACAAAAAATGTTTCAAAATAGGGAGATAGATAAAAGGTATAAAGCAATAGTAGTAGGTATTGTAAAGAAAGACCACGGTATAATAGATTTACCTATTGGAAGGTCTATATACGATAGGCAAAAAATGGGAACAGTAGCAACAAATCTAAGAGATGCCCTAACGGAGTACTGGGTTGAAAAAAGATGGGAAAAACATAATCTTACAATGGTTGATATAAAACTTCATACAGGAAGAACGCACCAAATAAGAGTCCATTTCTCAGCCATAGGACATCCACTTTTAAACGACCAAGTTTACGGATTTAAAAAAAGTAAGTTAGGCTCAAGTTTAGCTGTAGAGTTATCAAACATTCTTAATTACCACGCACTGGTTGCTTACAGTTTAACCTTTAAACATCCACGAACCAATAAAGATTTACATATACAGTTAGAGAAACTTCCAGAACCAATTCCCTATATTATTGAGAAGTTAGATGGTTAAAAAATTAATTTTATCAATACTTTTTACGGTAGTTTTTGCTTTTGCAGACTACAACCAACTTTTAGACCTTTACAAATCAGATTTTGACAAAATAGACTTAAATAACGCATACTCAGTTATTACTGAGAACAAAAACTATGCTTTAAGTAGTTATGTAGCTGTAAAAATAGCTTCATTTTTGTATTACAGTGGAGATTTAGAAAAGGCAGAAAAGTTTATAGACCAAGTAAATAAAAGAGCTTTTTTAAAAGAGGACTATCCATTTTACCTTTACATCTACTCAAAATTAAAAAATGACAAACAAACTTTAAAAGAGCTTGCAACTGGTTTAACTCACACGTACTACGGCTACAAAGCATACTTAGAACTATACCCTTACCTTTCAGAAGAGGACAAAGAAAAAGCAGTGGAAACCTGTATAAAAAACAAACATTACGAAAAAGCCAAATACTTAGTTTATACTTTAGAAGACCAAAACGCAGTTAACTACTTTCTTTTAAGACTAACGAGAGATATATCCTACTTTTTAAACATAAGTCAAGATAGTCCTTACTTTGAAAAAGCCTTAAAGGTAGCTGCAAACTTAAGTAAAGAGTATGAAAATACTTACATAAACTACCTTCTTGAAAAAAAACAACTTGATAAATTAAGAGAGTTTTTAACTCAAAGGGCAAGTAAAGAATTTTACAGACAAAATTACAACTTGTTTTTGTTTTACGTAGAAACCTTAAAAACTTACTTTCAAACACTACCAGAAGACTTGATTTGGCTAATGTTTTTGTATCACTACACTCAAGGAGATTATACACAAGCAACCTATTACTTAAACCAGTATAAAAATTACTCAAAAGACCCTTACCAGATACTTTACTGGGAGTCTCTACTACAAGGGACTCAGTTAACTCCGCCTAAAGAGAAGCTGAAGGTAGAAGAGATTACACCTTACTTAGCACTTATTTACTACAAAAGTAAAATTAAACCAAATATTCTCAAAAACAGAAGATGCTCTTTAGAGCCAGACAGTACAGCTTTAATAATAAAACAATTAAAAGATAAAGATTATAAACTTGCCTACATTGAAGGAAATTACTATATTAAAACTAATCCCTGTGAAAAACTTTACAATGTAATGCCAGAGATTGCAGTAAAGTGTTTCGGTCAAAACTCTTTATGTAGTTATGTAAAACCTTTTTCAAGAATAGAAGATAAAAATATGGAGAATATAGTTTACGCTGTTATAAAACAGGAGAGTTTTTTTGACCCTTACGCTATATCTTGGTCTAACGCTGTTGGACTTACCCAGTTTATTCCAAAAACCGCTAAGTGGACTGCAGAAAATTTAAAGATTGAAAACTTTGATATTACAGACCTCTTTAATCCCGATTTAGGTGTAAAGTTTTCCATGTGGTATTTAAACAGGCTTATCAGTATGTTTGACGGAGAACTTGTTTACGTTTTTGCATCTTACAACTCTGGAGAAGGAGCTGTAAAAAGGTTTATAGAAAACAGAAGACCAAAAGACTTAGCAGAGTTTATAGAGCTGTACCCTTACGATGAGACAAGGGATTACGTTAAAAAAGTTTTAAGAAACTATGTTATATACGATGCTCTGGAGGAGTGAAAATGTTTACAGGATTGATTGAAGAAGTTGGAAAGGTAAAAAGTGTTATAAAAAATTCTGATGGTATGAGGTTGGTTGTAAGTTGCAGAAAAGTATTAGATGGGACTGTTTTAGGAGATAGTATATCAGTAAACGGCGTTTGTTTAACGGTTGTAGATATGGATAAAGAAAGTGCAAGTTTTGATGTGTCTCAAGAGACTATAAAAAGAAGTAATTTTTCCTTTTTAAAAACAGGAGACTATGTAAACCTTGAAAGGTCTTTAACTCCCCAGTCTAGACTGGGAGGACATATAGTCCAAGGACACGTTGATACAACTGGAAGTATAGTTTCTAAAACTTCCCTTGGAAGCCATACAAACTTTAAAATATCTTTTTCTCCTGAGTATAAAAATCTTGTAATAGAAAAAGGGTCTATTGCAATAGATGGGATAAGTTTGACTGTAAACTATATAAATGAAAATATCATAGACTTAAACATTATACCCCATACCCTTGAAAACACAAACCTTAAATACAGAAAAGTGGGAGATGTTGTAAACATAGAGTTTGATATTCTTGGAAAGTATGTTGCCAAAATGATAGGAAAGTGGTATGATAAAGATGAAAAGTTAAAAAATTTACTTGAAAATTGGTAAAAAGTTGAAAGATAAAAAAATCCCACACTACGGAAAAGTAAAGCCTATAAACTACAGGTACATCTACGAAGAGAAGTTTTACGATGTTTTAGGTCAGCTCAAACTTCCTTTAATGATAGTTATATTTGTGACTACAATCGGAACGTTGATGTTTATGATAGTGAACAATAAATCAGATGGGGAAAGTGTAGTAAACTTCTTTTTCCATACAGTAATATCAATCTCAACTATAGGGTATACTGAGCCTTACACTGAAAATGTTATACTAAACAGATTTTTATCTAGTATTTTTATAATGTTTGCCTTTCCTTTGGGTTATATGTACGGTCTGGTTAAAACAATTCAAGTTTTGACTACAAGCAATCTTGAAACTATATACAGATACTGGAGGATGTACAAGGAGATGGAAAAAATAAAAGACCACTTTATAATAACACCTTTTAATGAGATAACAAAAGAAATAATCAAAGACTTTAAAAAAAGAAAAATACCATTTATTTTGATTGAACCTGATAAGAGTAAAGAAGAGGAGATAAGAGCATACAATATTGACTATTTCGTTTTTGATGAGCCTCATAAAAGGGCTGTTTTACTTGGATGTTTTATAGAAAGGGCAAGGGGATTAATAACAGCTTTTGAAGAAAACACTCAAGATTTAGCAGTAATAGTGACAGCAAGACTTATAAAACCAGAAAAAGATAGTTTCTACATCTTTGCAACTGCAACAACAGAAGGGTCATCAGAAAAGATGAAGCTCCTTGGAGCCAACGAAGTCATTGTTCCACAACAAACAATAGGTAAAAGGATAGTATCGTTAGTACTACATCCACCTTCTCCTTTAGTTTCAAACTTTTTAAATAAAATAGCTTTTGGGGAGAGAACAGACATAGACATTACAGAAATTTATGTAGATGAAAACGCTTGGATAGTAGGAAAAGCTTTAAAAGATATACATTTGAGAAAAAATACTCAAACAACAGTTGTGGCAATAGTTAAACCGGATGGAACAATGGAGATAGCTCCAAGTGGAGATTCTGTTATCAAGGCAGGATATACTTTACTTTTACTTGGAAAACCTTCAAACGTAGAAAAAGCCAAGCAGTACATAAATAATCCACAGGAGGTTCAAAGTTGATAAATTGGGGTAAGGTTTGGTCAGATTTTTTTATATTTCTTGCACTAACTTCAAATGTTGGTTTTATCTTTAGTCATGACCCTTATCAGTTGGTTGTTGCTATTGGTGTAAATCTTATAGCAACCGTTTTAAAGTTTGGTGCCAAAAAAATCCTATCGGCAGAGTTACTTGCAACTGCTTTAGTTGCAGACCTTCATCTTATTCCTGCAGCAATTTTATACTTTTCAAACGTTCACGTAGATTTGGCAATAGGTCTTGCTATAGGAGCTGCTGTTGCAAACATAATCTCTATAATCTTGCTATTTATAGAGATGGTTATGGAGTATAGAAAACAAGAGGATAACTACTAAATTAAAACGAAGTCTTCTCCCAAGAAGACTTTTCTTACTTCTTCGTTTTCTACGATTTCTTGAGGTGTTCCTTCTGCTATTACTTTACCGTGGGCTATTATGTAAGCTCTGTCTGTTATTTTTAGTGTTTCTCTTACGTTGTGGTCTGTGATTATAACACCTATCTCTTTCTCCACCAAAGACTTTATAAGAGAGTTTATCTCCTTTACTGAAACAGGGTCAACTCCTGCAAACGGTTCATCTAAAAGTAAAAAAGAAGGGTTTGTTATGAGACTTCTGGCTATTTCTAACCTTCTTCTCTCTCCTCCGGAAAGAGTTGATGCCTTCTGGTCTTTTAGATGGAGGATATGAAACTCTTCTAAAAGGTCTTTTGCTTTTCTCTCCCTTTCAGATGGAGAGATATCTTGAAATTCTAAAAACATCATTAGATTTTCCCAAACAGTTAAATCTCTAAATATAGAAGACTCTTGAGGTAGAAAACTTATACCTTTTTTTGCCCTTTTATATACTGGTAGATTTGTTATATCTTCACCGTTTAATACTACATTTCCCCTGTCTGGTTTTAAGAAACCTAAAAGACACTTAAAGGTAGTAGTTTTTCCAGCTCCGTTTGGTCCAAGGAGTCCTACTATCTCTCCTTCCTCTGCGTAAAGAGATACTCCTGCTACTACAGTTCTACCTTTAAAACTTTTTTCAATGTTTTTAAGCTCAAGTTTTGATTTTTCCATAGTGATTATTTTACCAGATTTTTAACTACAAACTCTGTTAACTTCTCTATAGGGTCTTGAAAGAAAACTTTTTGCTGTATCTCTAATGTGTATAAACCTTTTATTAATTTTTCAAGGTCTTCTTCTTTTAATACTTTTAATATATTTAAAATGTTTGATTTCTGTATGGGAGCTGTTATCCCAACTGTTTTGAATGCTTCTTCTTGGTCTATACCTTTTTCAATCAAAGATTTAAAATAAAGAGTTTTTTCAAGTTGATATAAAATCAGACTTTGTATCTCAAAAGGGTGAGACCCATTTTCAATTAAGTTTAAAAGAGTTTTTAAAGCTGTTTTATCTTTCTTGAAAAATTGGGTTAAAAAGACAAACACGTTATCTTCAAACTTTGGTGTTATTACTGCATCTATATCTTCTTTTGTGATGGTGTCTTTGTCAGCTGTATATAGAAGTAGTTTTTCAATCTCGTTTTTGGCTAATGTAAGGTCATTGTTAAGTAGAGATACAAGATACTTTAAATCTTCTTCTGATATCTTTTTACTCTCTCTTGATAGTTTATTTTTTATAGATGTGTAAAATGCGGAAGGTGTAAGTTTAGTTGACACTAAAATATCGGCTAAAGTTGTTATAGTTTTGTAAGGTTCTGTAGAAGGTATTTTTTCAAAAGAGCATACCATTATAAATCTTGTAGGTAAGTTGACTTTTTTTAACGTTTCTAAAAATAGCTTTATCTCATCTTTCTTTAGATTACTTACAAACTCATCAAAATTTTTAACGATAATGGTCTTCTCTGTTTGGAATAATGACTTTGTTCCAAGTTCATTTAAAAGAGTTTTAAAGTCAAGACTGTCTCCCCAAAAGACTGTTGAGGCAGTTGTAGACTTAACTTTTTCTAAAAAAAGACTTTTTGTTAACTCTTCGTTGCCGTATATAAGTATTAGTGGTTTTAAGTTTGATAAGTTATACTCTTTTAAAAGTTGCTGTATCTTTATCTCGTTCATGGCTCTGACAGTATTGAAAGTACTCTTACTTTAATCAATTTTCCAAGTTCTTCAAATGCATACCTCTTTTCAAAGTCAGACCTTAACCCTGTTCCTACGTACTGGGTTTTTTCTCTAATAGTTTTATCTTTTAAGATGTTTCCTTTTAGGTCTTCTAACTTAACGTTTATATTCATCTCAACTGCGTAAACGTTAGCTCTTTGGGATGGTGAGTATCCTATAGTGTAAAATCTTACACTGTTTAACGTTATATAAAGGTTGTAGTTAGTTTTTTCTCCACATTCAAGTTTATTTCCTGATTGTAAAACTCCATCACTTATATTCTTATAGAGGATATCCTTTAATGTAGGTTCTGGAGTATTTACAACTAAGTCTTTAAAACAAATTACCTTTTTTTCTTTTGGTTTGTAAGTGTTGTAATCCTTAACTGTACAACCAGCTAAAACAAAGGTTAATAAAAGGGTTAAGAGTTTTTCCATAGTGTCTTTACCTTCTCTTCTAACATACTTTTTACAAAGGGAGTAACCATACTACTTATATCTCCACCATGTATTGCCACATCTTTTACTATCGAGGAACTTATGTGTATAAGTTCTTGTTGTGGCATCATAAAAAATGTCTCTACTTTGTCTAATTTGTAGTTTGTCATGGCTATCTGAAGTTCATACTCAAAATCTGTAAAAAGTCTCACACCTCTTATTATAATCTTTGTGTTGTATTTTCTTGCAAAGTCGACAAGTAAACCGGAGAATCCTTCTACTATAACTCTTCCTTTGTACTTACTTACGGCATCTTGGAACATCTTTATCCTTTCTTCAAGAGAAAAAAATGGCTCTTTCTTGGGGTTTTCTGCAATCGCTACCACAACCGTCTCAAATATGTTAAGTGCCCTGTCAACTATGTCAAGATGGCCAAAGTGAACAGGGTCAAATGTTCCTGGATATACACATACCTTTGTTGTCATTCCTTTCTCCAGAAAGATATTACAGTATCTCCGTACTTTCTACTTTCTAAAAAGTAATCAGGTAGAATACCACTTAAGTCGTTGTTTGACCTATGCTCTACTATCAAGATTCCACCTTCTTTTAAAGCTTCAAATGATAGCTGTATAAGTTTATCATAAAACTTGTAATCGTAAGGAGGATCAGCAAAGATTATATCAAAAGAGTTAGCTGTTTTTAAAAACTTTAAAGCATCTGAAACTACAAATTTGGCATTTTGGTAATTTTTTGCTTTTTTCTTTATATTCTCTACTCTTTTTCTCTCTATATCAACAAAAACAACAGACTTTCCACCTTTTTCCAGAGCCTTTAATCCTACCTGTCCTGTTCCAGCAAAAAGGTCTAAAAAATCCTTACCTTTAACAGAGTAAAGTATGTTAAAAATAGCCTGTAATACTAAGTTAGATGTTGGTCTTAAATCTCTCATATAAGATATGATAACATAAAAAAGGGGGCTTATAAGCTTTTCCAATTTGTGTTATCATATGAGTTATGAAAAAGTTTGTTGTCTGTATAACTGGAGCAAGTGGTTTTATATACGGTAAAAGGTTGGTGGAAGAGCTATCTAAAAATCACTTTGTCCACCTTGTTGTATCAAATGCAGCTTACATTGTAATGGAAAAAGAAGAAGGTATTACTAAATCTGATTTTTTAAAAAGTTTAAACCAAAATGTAGAAGTTATATCAAACCAAAACATAGGAGCTTCTGTATCAAGTGGGTCGTACTTAACTAAAACCCAAGGTGTGATAGTGGCTCCCTGCTCTATGGATACACTGGCAGCAGTAGCAAACGGAGTAAGTTCTAACCTTATCCAGAGAGTCTGTGATGTTGCACTAAAGGAAAGAAAAAAACTTTTACTTCTTGTTAGAGAGATGCCATTTTCTCTTATTCACATTGAGAATATGAGAAAAGTTATGCTCGCAGGTGGTATAGTAGCCTCTGCATCTCCGGGATTTTACAATAAACCAAAGACAGTAGATGATATGGTAAACTTTGTTATAGGAAAAGTTTTAGATATTTTTGAAGTAGAACATAACCTTTACAAAAGGTGGGAAGGTTAGAGATGAAGCTGTCTGAGTGCTGTGAGCTTTTTCTGTCTTACATAGCGGATAAATCTCCAAACACAATAAAAAATTACAGTGTAGACCTAAACCAGTTTATAAAAATAGTAGGAGATAAAGAAGTAGAACTTGTTTCAAAATCAGACATTGCAAAGTTTCGTATGGTTTTACAATCCCAAAAAAAGAAATCTTCTACAATAGCAAGGAAGTTAGCTACTTTAAACTCACTTTACCAATACCTTATAGACTTAGAGCTTGTAAAGGTATCACCTATCACAAAATCCCACAGACCTAAAATCTCCCAGCGGATACCCTCTTCTCTCTCAAACGAAGAGATTAAGACCCTTTTAAAAAACATAGATAACCTTCAGGACAAAGCTATCGTAGTACTTCTTTTAACAACAGGGCTTAGGTCTTCTGAACTTCTCAACATAAAAAAGTCAAACATTTTAATAGAAAGACAAAACCAGACATTTTCTGTTGATAAAGTTATAGAAGAAGGATTAAAAGAGGATGATATAGCCTACATAAGAGTTGTAGGAAAAGGAGATAAAGAGAGAGAAGTTCCAATTACAGGTAAGCCTTTACAAATACTTGTAGAATACCTAAAAGAAGTAAATCATTACATAGACAGTAAAACACCAATATTTCCTATCTCATACCACACACTTTGGAGAAAAATTAAAGATATTGGTAAAAAAATTGCCACATCCTTGCACCCACATAAACTACGACATACAGCTGCAACGGTAGCCTTGGCATCAGGTGCAGAATTGAGAGTAATACAGGAACTTTTAGGACATGCTTCACCTATTACAACGGCAAGGTACGCAAAAGTAGGTCAAAAACAACTTTTAAAAGCAACAAAAGCCTTATCTGAAAATATTGATTTATGAGGTGATAAAATGGATATTCTAAACCTTATTTTAAAGGTAGAAGAAAAAAATCCATTAGATATTTCAGACTTAAAACAGTGCGACCCTTACTCTTCATTTGGTGTTTTTTGCAATGCAAACTCATTTATTGAAGGTATCATTATCATAATAGGAGTAGCCTTGATGTTTGGAGCGAGTATGTGGTTTGTAAAGAAAAATCAAGAAAATGTCCAAAGAGGAAAGAAAAACGATGAAAGTAATGCACAGTAAAACAATTGAAGAAGCCTTAGAAGAACTTAAATCTTCAATAAACGGGATATCTACTCAAGAAGCAGAAAAAAGGTTAAAGATTTATGGTAAAAACAAAATAGAGTTAGAAGAAGAAAGTACATTAAAGATATTTATAAGACAGTTTACAAATCCTTTAATCCTCATACTTATACTTGCATCATTTATAGCTCTTTATCTGGGAGATTTAAAAGATTTTTACTTTATCGTAGGTATTGTTTTTGTCAATGGTCTTATAGGTTTCTATCAAGAGTACAAAGCAAAAACAAAAATAAAAGACCTTCTACAGTTATCAATACCCAAAGTAGAAGTTTTAAGAGATGGGAAGGTTGTTGAGCTGTCTTCTGAAGATATTACTGTAGGGGATATAATTATTCTTAGAGAAGGTGATGTTATCCCTGCAGATGTTAGATTTATAGAAACAAACAATCTTTTAGTAGATGAATCCCTTCTTACAGGAGAGTCTATACCAGTAGAAAAACATGCAGAAAAAGTTTTACCTGAAGATACACCTATATACGAGAGAGAAAATATAGGGTACGGTGGAACTTACGTTGTTAAAGGTGTAGCAAAGGCTGTTGTTTTTGCCGTTGGGCTAAACACAGAGATGGGTAGAATATACACCAAATTAAAGATTAAAGAGAGAGAAACGCCTCTAACAAGGTCAATAAGGTCATTCTCAAAAAGATTAATAATTACACTTGTACTTATTCTATCGTTTATCTTTGTTATAGGATTAATTCAAGGCAGAGAGTTAAAAACCCTTGTTATGCTTATAATAGCTCAACTTGTTTCTTCTGTCCCCGAAGGACTTCCTGTAGTGATTACTATAGCTTTAGTAGTTGGAGCTATAACACTCTATAAAAAGAAAACTCTTATTAGACAGCTTCCTGCAGTTGAATCCCTTGGAAGTGCAACCTTTATCTGTACCGATAAAACAGGGACGATAACAGAGAATAAGTTAAAAGTCGAAAAGGTATACTCCTTAGATAATGAGATTATTCCATTGGTTTTTGCTTTGTGTAATGATTCGGAGATAGAAAAGGGAGATCCTATAGAGACTGCAATGTTAAAGTGACTTAAAGATAACGGTTATGACTATGTAGATATAAGAGGAAAAAATCCAAGAGTTAAACTTTACCCATTTGACACAAAATTAAAACTTATGGCTTCTATTAACAAAGTTAGGAAATAAAAACATTTTATTTATAAAAGGAGCCTTTGAATCTTTAGAGAAGTTAGCAGCAAACAAAGAAGATTTAGAAAAACTAAGATTAGAGCATGACCAAATGGCAGAAAGTGGACTAAGGGTACTTGCCTTTGGTTATCAAATTGTAGATCAACCTATAGATGATATAACTAAAGTTAAGATTAAACTGGTAGGACTGGTAGGATTTTTAGACCCACCAAAGCAGACTGCAATAGATGCTGTAAAGGCAGCTAAAGGGGCCGGAATAAGGGTTATTATGATAACGGGAGACAACTTAAAGACAGCTGTAGCTGTTGCCAAAATGGTTGGTATACATGAAGAAGGGAAATTAGCCGTTGAAGGAAGAGAATTAGAAAAGTACACAGACGATGAGTTAAAGGATTTACTTTACAACATTTCTGTAGTTGCAAGGTCAACACCAGAGGATAAGTACAGAATAGTAAAAATACTACAATCAGCTGGTGAAGAGGTTGTAATGATGGGGGATGGAGTTAACGATATGCCGGCGGTAAAAGCTGCAGATTTAGGAATTGCTATGAATGAAGGGTCTCAAGCAACAAAATCTGTAGCGAAGATGATCCTTTTAGAGAGAGATTTATCGGTTATAGTAGATGCTATAAAAATAGGTAGAAGAATATCTCATAACCTTAGAAAAGTAATCAGCTATTTACTTTCAACAGGTATAAGTGAAATATTTCTTCTTTTCTTTGCTGTCGTTTTAGCACTTCCACAACCTCTTTATGCGACCTAGATTCTCTGGATAAACGTAGTAACAGATGGAATTCAGGATAAAACGTTAGTCTTTTCAAAAGAAGAAAGTTGGATATTTAAGTTAAAACCCAAGACTTTCTCAGTTTGGTTTATTGATAAAATCCAAATTTTTAGAATTTTATACTTTTCTATACTAATGGGATTGATGATAGTAGGAATGTTCTATCATCTCCTACAAACCACCTCTTTAGAAGTAGCTATAACGGTGACATTTTTGAGTACTATATTTGTTCAGTGGGCAAACGGTTGGCAGTCTGTAAGGGAATTTCCATTTTTCTACAATATTTTAGAAAACTTTAAAGCAAATCCTTACATATACATAGCTACGGCGTTTGTAGGACTACCTGTTCAAGTGGCTTTAATATACCTTTTACCTGACTTCCTCCACTGTGTTTCAATACCTGTTGAATACTGGTTGTATCCACTTTCAGCGTTTATGGCAGCTTTTATTATAATAGAGATTAGAAAATGGTTTGAGTTTTTCATCTTTAAAAGGTTGTATAATATTTAAAAAATTTTTTACAGGAGGTTTGGCTTGATTAAAGTTGCTTGGAGTACTACCCATCAAGAGTTTATCATTTCGGACCATTACTACTTTTCAAAACTTCAAAGGTACGCAAAGGAAAACGATATATCTGTAGAAGAAGTTGACGAGTTTGAAAAGTTTGCTAACTATGACGTTATTATCTTTAACTACCCAGAAATCCCATTTAAAAAAGAAGAAGTTGACTTTATAGAAGAATTAGTAAAGAAAGGAAAAAAAGTAGGAATCTTTGCATACTACAAAAACGAAGACAAAATAGCAGATACCTGTAATACAATGGCAGAAAGATTTGGAATAAAGTTTAATGGAGATATTATAACTGACGATGTTAACAACTACGACAATGACAACCTACTGATAACAACTACAAAAACAAGTCAAAAGATGAAAGAGAAAAACATAAATAAAGTAGTTCTTGCTTGTACAGACAGCCTTACAATTACAGGTAATAACGTGGAGCCTATCATTTATGCAGAAGACACTGCAAAATCTTTACTGGGAAAAGAAAAAATACTGTTTGCAAAGTATCAAGATCCTTCCGGAGGATGTTTTATAGCTGGTGGAACATGTGTATTTTGGGATAACTACTCAATAGACATTTACAACAACAAAGAGTTATCATTACAGCTTTTATCCCATAAAAAATGATAAAAGAAGGCGATACAGTCCATTTAAAAGGCAAAAAAGACTCGTTTTTTGTTATAGTAGAAAAAGATAAAGAGTTTTCTACCCATAAAGGAACTATAAAATTTAACGATATAATAGGTAAAAACTTTGGAGATACAGTCCTCACCCATAAAGGTGAGGAATTTTTTATACTAAAACCAACCCTTTATGAATTAATATTGTACGGAATAAAAAGGTACACTCAGATAATATACCCAAAAGATTCTGCCTATATTACCTTAAAACTTGGTCTTACCTCAGGAATGAAGGTTTTAGAATCTGGGATAGGAAGTGGAGCTCTTACAATAGTAATGGCTAACGCACTAAACCCAGATGGAAAAATATACGTTTATGAAAAAGAGGAAAAATTTTTAAAAAATGCACTAAATAACTTAAAGCTTGCAAAGTTAGACCACATAGTTATCCCCCATCTTCACGACTTATCCCAACCAATCCAAGAGAAAGATTTTGATGCTGCGTTTATAGATGTTAGGGAACCATGGTTGTATATTGAAAATGTTAAATCTGTGTTAAAAAAAGGAGCTGTGATAGGTTTTTTAGTTCCTACCACTAACCAAGTTATTGAGATTTTAAAAGAACTAAAAAGGTTAAACTTTCTGGATTTAGAAGTAGAAGAGATTCTACTTAGAAGTTATAAACCTGTACCTGATAGACTCCGTCCTGATGACAGAATGGTAGCTCATACAGGATACCTTATTTTTGCAAAAAATGGATAAACAAATGGAAAAAAATCAGCTCATAAAAAAAGCAAAAAGAATTGTCATCAAAATAGGTTCTCAAATACTTGAAAAAAACAACGATATAGATATAGATTTCATTACAGACATTGCAAACCAGATAAAAAAATACTCTGATAGAGAGTTTATTATAGTCTCTTCTGGAGCTGTTTTAGCTGGTGTAAAAAAGCTAAAATTACCAAGTAGACCTAAAACCATTACAGAAAAACAGGCTATAGCAAGTGTAGGACAGGCATACCTTATGCAAATTTACGACAAAGTATTTTCCGAAAAAGATTTAATTATAGGTCAGATGCTACTTACCATAGAAGGACTTCAAGAGAGGAAAAGATACCTATATGCAAAAGAAACGTTAAATAAATTACTTGAATATAAAGTTGTTCCTATCATAAATGAAAACGATGCAATAGCCGTAGAAGAGATAGTATTTGGAGATAATGACTACCTTTCTTCCCATGTTTCTGTATTGGCAGATGCAGACTTACTAATAATAATTTCAACAGCTGGAGGACTATACACAGACGACCCTTCAAATCCCGATGCACAGCTTATAAAAGAAGTAGTTGATGTAGATTCGGCACTAAACTATGCAAAATCTTCAAAGTCCACCTTTGGAACCGGTGGAATGAGAAGTAAGTTAGAAGCTGCAAAGATAGCAACATCTCACTCAATTCCTGTAATGATTGTACCTAAAAGTAGTGATATTATAGACAAAGTTTTAACAGGGCAAGAAGTAGGAACCTTTATCTACCCCTCTAAAAGAAAGAAGATGTCAGGTAAAAAAAGCTGGCTTGCCCTCTTATCTCACCCCAAAGGTAGGATAATAGTAGATAAAGGAGCTGAAAAAGCCTTAAAAGAAGGTAAAAGTTTACTTCCAAGTGGTATCAAAGAAGTAGAAGGAATTTTTAATCCAAAGGATACTGTAGCTATTGTAAGTCAAGATAATATCGTTATAGGGAAAGGAATAGTTAATTTAAGCTATAAAGATTTGAAAAAGATAAAAGGCTTAAATACAAAAGAAGCTTCTAAAATACTTGGAAAAGATGTTGAAGAAGTTGTTCATAGAGATAATTTAGTTATTTATTGATTTTGGAGGGACAAATTATGTTCAAGAAAGTTTTAATTGGTTTAGTAGCAATATTTATAGTATTTTACATTATATCTTCGCTAAAAGAAACATCAAAACCAAAAGTTGCCCTTATAAGGGTAAACGATACTATTATGGATCACATGGAAACTGTCTCTAATATAGCCCAAGCTGAAAAAGATGAATCTATTAAAGCTGTAGTTATAGCAGTTGACAGTCCTGGAGGAGCTGTAGGTGCTTCACAGGAAATATACAGAGCCATAGAAAAGTTAAGAGAGAAAAAACCTGTAGTTGTATCTATGGGAAATGTTGCAGCTTCTGGGGGATACTATATCTCAGCTCCTGCCAACGTTATATACGCAAACCCCGGAACTATAACCGGAAGTATAGGTGTTATTATACAGCAAGTAGATTTGAGTGAAGTTCTTAATAAGATAGGAGTAAAAGTAAACACTGTAAAAAGCGGAGAAAACAAAGATATCTTATATCCTACAAAACCTCTAACACCAGAACAAAAACAGATTTTAGAAAAAACTGTTATGGATGTGTACGACCAATTTTTAGATGCTATTGTAAAGTATAGACCAATAAAAAAAGAAGTTTTAAAAACTTATGCAGATGGTAGAGTATTCAGTGGAAGAGAAGCCCAAAAGATTGGCTTAATTGATAAACTTGGAAATATTCAAGATGCTGTAAAAGAAGCTAAGAAACTTGGAAAACTTCCAGAAGATGCTCCGGTTATTGAAATAAAACCTCCAAAACCACTTTTAGAAGAACTGCTAAAATCGAAATTTGGAATTTCTATAGAAAAACCTAAAACAGGTATATACTATTTAATGACTTTCTGATAGATATCATAACTAAATAGGATTAAATAGGATAACTTATTTGAAAATTTATTTAGGAGGTAAATAGTTATGCAAACACAAACAGTAAACTTTATCGTTACAGAAACTGCTGCTAAAGAAATCAAAAGAATAGCAGACGAAAACCAAATAGAAAACCCAATTTTAAGGGTTAGAGTTGTTCCTGGTGGATGTTCTGGTTTCCAATACGCTATGGGATTTGATGATGAAGTATCTGAAAACGACAGAGTAGTAGAAGCTGACCACGGCGTAAAAATAGTCATTGATGAGTTTAGTGCACCTTACATAAATGGAGCTGTGTTAGACTACGTAATGGACTTTATGGGTGGTGGATTTACTATTAAAAATCCTAACGCTGTAGGTTCTTGTGGTTGCGGAAACTCATTCTCTTGTGGTTAATATAAAAAATAGGGAGCTTTTAAGCTCCCTTTAAAATTTTACTCTGATTTTCAATGGTTAATATTACTTATTCGATTTACATTTTTTCCAAATCTTTAAGACATATTTTAGCATAGGATAACTATCTAACAAAGTTTTTTCTGATTACCATAGCATCAAATGAAATAAAAAAAACCCAGTGGCAGTTATGAGAAAAGTACCACTGGATCTACCTGTTAGTATTTATTCTTAGAACTTAACAGCTTTATTAAACCTTTCGTTTACTACTTCCCAGTTTAAATTCTTGAAAAATGCATCTATGTAAGGTGGTCTTTTATTCTTCTGGTCTACGTAGTAAGCATGTTCGTAAACATCAAGAACAATTAATGGAACAGAGTAAACAAAACCATACTGGTTATGAGCATCAAAACCATTAACAACTAAAATTTTGTTATACAAGTCATAAGATAAAGTAGCCCAACCTCTACAAGCTATTCCTGTTGCCTTTATCTCATTAATACAGTTATTTACAGAACCAAAATACTCTTCTATCATTTTTTTCAGCTCTGGAGAAGGTTCTCCCTTTCCACCTGCTACAAGGTTTTCAAAGTAAAGCTCATGGAGAACCACACCCATATAGTTAAAACTTTCTTCAACCTTTAAAGCTCTGTACTCCGAGTAATTTTGGTTAGCTTTAGACCTATCTGCAAAGTCCGAAGCAAGCTTTTCCTGGATTTCATTATACTTTGCAACGTATCCTTTATAGTGAGCTTCAAAGTGAACTTCAATTTGTTCATCTGAAATTCCAACAAGACCTTTTGGCTTTAAGTGATCCTTTGGCTGAAGTTTAACTACTTTCATCTTCTTACCTCCTGATTTAGATTTAATTTCTCTTTTTTCTTCTTTTTCTAAAATTTCCATAGCGAGTAAATTGTCTGTCAAAATTAATGAAGCTGATAAACCAGACAGCTTTAAAAATTCCCTTCTATCCATCTATTACCTCTCATTTTTAGTAAGTTTAGGTTATCAAAATATTTTTGCCTATGATAATGGTCATTATATCTAAGTGATTATAGTCATTACCTAAAATGTAGAGTATAAATTAAAATATATAGTCCTAAGAAAATACTTTAAACAGGAGGTGCATTAATGCCAAAGGTTAACAGTTATGTGGACATTTCAACAATCGACAAAGAAGCTAAGAGAGACTTTATTGACAGACACTCTCCATTTGTTTACGTAGAAGGAGAAGCGGTAAAAGGTCAAAAGCTCAAAGTTAAAGTAAGAGTTGGAAATGAGTACGTTCATCCAGATGACTTTGACCACTACATAGCTTACGTTCAGCTATGGGATGGAGATACTTTACTTGGACAAGCAACATTTACACCAGGTTCTCTTGGAAACAAGCCTAACCAAGCAGAAGTGGATTTTTACATCGTTCCAACTAAAGACAAATTAAAATTAAATGCTATGAGCTACTGTACAAAGCATGGTTTATGGCAAAGTGAAACTGTAGAAATAGAAGTTTTAGAAGGACAACCAGCTACTGCATAACCCATAGTTCCCCCTTTTATAAGGGGGATTTTCTCTTTTTTTCTCTATAAATTCATGTATAAGTTTCAATACACAGTGAACACCTACCCCTTTAAAATAATTTCAACAAAAACAGGAGGTAGGTTATATGAAAGGTATTATAGGAACCCCTATGTATATGACAACACTCTTTCCTAAAAAACTATCAAACAAGATTAAAGACATTCCTTTAACAAAAGAAGCCAAAAAAAGACTAAAATGGATACAGCACTACCAAGATACAAAAAATATATCCAAAACCTGCAGATACTTCGGAATATCAAGAACTACCTTCTATAAATGGTTTGAAAGATACAAAAAAGACGGACTTGAAGGACTTCTTGATAGACCTAAAACACCAAAAAACACAAGAAAACCAACTATAAGAAATCAGTACAGAGAACAAATAATAAAAGTCAGGAAACAAAACCCAACTTGGAGCAAAGAAAAAATATCGGCATATCTACAAGAAGAAAAAAACATAAAAGTATCACCATCTACAGTGTATAAAGTATTAAAAGAAGAAGGATTAATAGAGAGAACAAAATCAATTAAAATACAAAACAAAAGAAAAAAGAGTATAAAGAAGAAAAGGACAAAAAGAGGCTTGCAAGCACAAGCCCCAGGGGATGTAGTACAAATAGACGTAAAACACCTGAACATCGCAGGTGCAACATATTACCAATTCACAGCTATAGATAAGTATAGCAGATTTTGTTTTGCACGGGTATATGAAAGTAAAAATTCAAAGAAAACAAAAGAATTTTATATTGAGTTAAATGAGTATTTTGAATTTGAGATAAAGAGGGTACAAACAGATAACGGGAGTGAGTTTTTAGGGGAGTTTAACAAGTATTTAACGGATATAGGAGTGGAGCATTACTTTAGCTATCCAAGGAGTCCAAAGACTAATGGTGTTGTAGAAAGATTGATAAGGACAATAGAAGAGGAGTTATGGTTGATAGAGGGATTAGATTACACATTAGAGGAGATGAATAAGAAGTTAAGGAAGTATGTAAGGAAGTACAATTTTATAAGGCCACATCATTCTTTAGGATACAAAAGACCAGCAGACATTGTTTATGGAGTATGATAAAATTTTTAGGTGAAGGTGTTCACGATGTATAGAACTCATACAATTCATTGAAAATCTCTTCAAAAATCTTTATAATATCTCAAAAATTAATCTTAGAGGTGTAATCTATGAAAATAGAAGCTGTTTCAAAAAAGTTAGAGTCTGTAAAAACAGATGCTTTAGTATTTCCTTTGTTTGAAGAAGAAAAGAAGTTCTCTGGGAATCTTGAAAAGATTGATAACATTTTAGAGGGAGCTGTATCACATCTATTTAAATCTCAAAAGTTTAAAGCTAATGAAAATAGCTTTTTAGTAGTTCCAACCTTTGGAAAAATAAAAGCTGATTATGTTATTGTAGCAGGGATGGGTTCTAAAAAGAAGTTTGAGTTAGATGTTCTAAGAAGGTTATCTGCATACACAGTTAGAAGGTTAAAATCTATAAAAGCTTCCGATTGCGTTATTGATTTAGATATAGAGCTAGAGGACTTCGATATAAAAGAAGCAGTTCAAGCTCTTACTGAAGGTGCAATTTTAGGAGATTATAATTTTGATAAGTACTTTACTAAGAAGGAAGATTTTAAAGTAAACTCAATTCAGATAAATGTCTCTAAGAAAACGGATAAAGACTCATTGAAAAAATACATAGAGATAGGAAAAGTTTTAGCAGAAGCTCAAAACTTTACAAGAGACCTTGTAAACGAGCCAGCTAACGTTATAAACACAGTTCAGTTTGCGGAGATTGCAGAAAATCTAGCAAAACAGTATGGTTTTGAAATAAAGATATACGATGAAGAAGAGATAGAAAAGATGGGAATGGGTGCTTACCTTGCAGTTGCAAAAGGTAGTGATAATCCACCAAGATTTATACATTTGACGTATAAACCTAAAAAATCAGAAGGAGAAATTGCGATAGTTGGAAAAGGATTGATGTTTGACAGTGGTGGTCTTAATATAAAAACTGGAGACTTTATGAGATGGATGAAAACAGATAAATCTGGAGCTTGTGCAGTTCTTGGTATATTTAAAGCTATAGGAGAGTTAAAACCAAACATAACAGTCCACGGTATAGTTGCAGCTGCTGAGAACATGCCAAGTGGAAAAGCTTACAGACCTGATGATATCTTAAAAGCAAAAAACGGAGTTACAATAGAAGTAGGAAACACTGATGCTGAAGGAAGATTAACCCTTGCAGATGCTTTATCTTACGCATCAGAGTTAAAACCAGATGCGATTATCGATATGGCTACTTTAACAGGTGCATGTGTAGTAGCACTTGGAGAGTTTACAGCCGGAGTTATGGGAAACAACCAAAAACTTATAAATGAGCTTTTAAAAATAACTGAAAAAACTGGAGAATGGATGTGGCAGCTTCCTTTTAACGATAAACTTAGGGAACAGATAAAGGCACCCCACGCAGATGTATATAACGTAGGAACGACAAGGTATGGAGGAGCAATAACTGCAGGACTATTTTTGGAAAAATTTGTAGACCCTAAAATACCTTGGGTACATATAGACATAGCAGGTCCATCCCATCACACATCAGGATGGTACTACCATCCAAAGGGAGCTACAGGTATACCAGTAAGGACCATAACAACCTTGTTGCTAAAGAGAGCTAAGTACATATAATCTATAACAGGTTATTTTTGAGGTACTTATTATGAGCTTAACGTTAGATGAAAGAATTGAGCAAGAAATGAAAAAGTACGAGATTAAAACCTTTGCAGACATTGTTAAAGCATTAATAGAACATCCTGATTGGCTTGAAGAGTTGAGAAAGATAATACTGACTTCTGAGCTTTTAGAACTTCCCAAAAAAATGGAGGAACTTTTACAACACCTTAAAACTTTAGAAGAAAAACATGATAGACTAGAGAAGAAGGTTGACAAAATAGAAGCTGATGTAGAAGTCTTAAAACAAGATGTAGCAATACTGAAACAAGATGTAGCAGTATTAAAACAAGACGTAGCAGTATTAAAGCAGGATGTAGAAGGTCTTAAAAAGGATGTGGCAGTACTCAAAAAAGATGTAAACTACTTAAAAGGTGAGTTTGGAAAGTTTAAAGGTAGTGATTTTGAAAGAAAAGTTAGGGATAAGTTTGCTGCATATTTTGGTAGAATCTTAAAAAAGTCTAAGCTTGTAGACTTAAACCGTCTTATAGATGAGATAGATGAAGCAGAGGAAAAAGGTATAATAACCCAAAGCGAGAGATATTCTCTATTTGACTTAGATTTAGTGGTTAGTGGAGAGTTAAGAGAAAACAGAAAACCTGTGTACTTAGCTGTAGAAGTTAGCTACTCTCTATACAAAGATGACTTAGAAAGATCTTTAGATAGAGCAAACGCACTTTATAAGGTTTTAAAACAAGAGGTTATACCTACCGTTGTATACGTAGAAGGTAGTGATGATATAGAGGATATTGCAAAAGAAAAAGGAGTTTTATTAATAAAAGTTAACTATTAAATTTTAAAGGAAGGCAAAAGCCTTCCTAATTTTTTTATTGTTTATCTTTAGGTACATCGTGAACAACAACGTTTTTACCAGCCCATAAAGCTTGGATATTACAAGCTACTTGAACACCACTTCCGGCTGCACAAGCGTACATAGTACTAACTCCTGCTATCAATCCAGCTGCATAAAGACCCTCTCTTATTTTATTATCTTCATCAACTTTTAACTGAACTTTACCCGGTCTTGGAGACCTTTTATTTTCTATAACTTCTACACCTTCACACTCTATGTTAAACTCATGAAATCCTGTTGCAAATACTACTATATCACCTAAATACTCTTTATCTTCTTCAGTGATAACCTTAAAGTTTTTATACTCACCTTCTACTTTAACAACTCTTCCTTTAACAATTTCAACGTTTCCATAACTTTGTGCTTGTTTTCTTAGGTTTTCTAAAGCTTCTCTTCCAAGTATTCCTTGAGGAAGTCCTGGTACGTTATAAAGCTGTGCTTTCAGTAAGTCTGAAGAGTCATTATCAATTACTAAATACTTTCTGTTTTCTCCCCACTCAAAGTGTCCTTTAGCTGATGCTAACGTTAAAGCACAGGAAAGTCCAGCAGGTCCTCCACCTACTATTACCACATCATACCTTTCCATATTTTCACCTCCTGTCAAGATTTATTTTTAAAGCTTAAATACAACAAAGCGAGAGATATTCTCTATTTGACTTAGATTTAGTGGTTAGTGGAGAGTTAAGAGAAAACAGAAAACCTGTGTACTTAGCTGTAGAAGTTAGCTACTCTCTATACAAAGATGACTTAGAAAGATCTTTAGATAGAGCAAACGCACTTTATAAGGTTTTAAAACAAGAGGTTATACCTACCGTTGTATACGTAGAAGGTAGTGATGATATAGAGGATATTGCAAAAGAAAAAGGAGTTTTATTAATAAAAGTTAACTATTAAATTTTAAAGGAAGGCAAAAGCCTTCCTAATTTTTTTATTGTTTATCTTTAGGTACATCGTGAACAACAACGTTTTTACCAGCCCATAAAGCTTGGATATTACAAGCTACTTGAACACCACTTCCGGCTGCACAAGCGTACATAGTACTAACTCCTGCTATCAATCCAGCTGCATAAAGACCCTCTCTTATTTTATTATCTTCATCAACTTTTAACTGAACTTTACCCGGTCTTGGAGACCTTTTATTTTCTATAACTTCTACACCTTCACACTCTATGTTAAACTCATGAAATCCTGTTGCAAATACTACTATATCACCTAAATACTCTTTATCTTCTTCAGTGATAACCTTAAAGTTTTTATACTCACCTTCTACTTTAACAACTCTTCCTTTAACAATTTCAACGTTTCCATAACTTTGTGCTTGTTTTCTTAGGTTTTCTAAAGCTTCTCTTCCAAGTATTCCTTGAGGAAGTCCTGGTACGTTATAAAGCTGTGCTTTCAGTAAGTCTGAAGAGTCATTATCAATTACTAAATACTTTCTGTTTTCTCCCCACTCAAAGTGTCCTTTAGCTGATGCTAACGTTAAAGCACAGGAAAGTCCAGCAGGTCCTCCACCTACTATTACCACATCATACCTTTCCATATTTTCACCTCCTGTCAAGATTTATTTTTAAAGCTTAAATACAAGTTGTAAGCTGAAACGTAAACTATTACAGTCCCGGCTATCACAGGGAATAAAGAAACTAAAATCTTTCCCAACGCTAACATAGGGTCAGAAAAATCTACTTTAAAGATATAGGGTAAGTTATTGAAAATAGCATATAAACCTATAACTATGCCAAGAAGATAAAGAATCCTAACTATCATTTCCTATTTCCTGAAATTTCGGTAATTTTAGAACTTTTACTATACTGTCAGCTTCAAAGTTAAATTTATTTTCTCCAGTAGATGTTCTTTTTCCTATTGGTATTATAGATGGGTCTACTTTGATTTTTAATAGCTTTCCATGTTTTGTTTGAACTAAAACATCTTCACCTATATCTACAGGAATCATAGAGACCACATAATCATCTTTATTAAGTTTTACAGCCATTAGTCCTTTTTGTCCTCTTTTCTTTATAGGAAACTCAGACTTTTCAACTAACTTCATATAACCTTTTGAAGTAGCAATTAAAATATAGTTATGGCCATCTATTAAGAACGATCCTGCAACTTCATCGTTTGGATCTAAATCTATTCCTTCTACTCCTTTAGCTTTATCACCTGTTACTCTAACTTCGTTTCTTTCAAAAAGTAATAAATCTGCATTTTTTGTGTATATTCCTATATAAGATGGATTTTGGTCTGCTATAGCAACTGCTAACTCATCTCCTTCATTTAAAGGCATTACAGTATGTTTATGAGATTTGTAGAAGATGTCTTCATCAAACATTCTTTTTATAATACCTTTCTTAGTTATTAAAAATACTCTATTTTCCTCTCCTTCTCCTTGGTAAATTGTTCCTACAATCTCTGAATCTATCTTTAACTTACCTTCTCCTTTTGGAAGGTCTATAACAAGACTCCAGTCTGCCTTTCCTTCTTTTGTGAAGAATGCAACAGGTTTAGAGCTCTCTACTTCCTGAATAGATACTATCTTTTTACCTTCCACAGAGTTTAAAGATATATCGTTTATAATTTTCTGTAAAATCTCACTTTTATCTGTATTTTCATCTACTTTGTGATTGTATACTTTTCCTGAAGACATTATCGCAAACATAAAGTACTCTTTAAATGTAAGTTCTT
The DNA here is from genome assembly GCF_000021545.1 of Sulfurihydrogenibium azorense Az-Fu1. NCBI lineage: Bacteria > Pseudomonadati > Aquificota > Aquificia > Aquificales > Hydrogenothermaceae > Sulfurihydrogenibium > Sulfurihydrogenibium azorense. The sequence continues at coordinate 1,320,859 of NC_012438.1, read as the reverse complement.
TTTCTACTGCTATAGTTGTCTTTCTCTCGTCTGAATATTTTGAAAGCATCTCATCCATTTCTTGAATAAACACTTTTATCTTTTCTTCTTCAGTTGAGAGAATTTTTTTGTAGTTTTCTATCTGAGCTTCAAGTTCCTTTTTCTCTTCTTTTAATTTAGTTGTTTCTAATGCTGTAAACCTTGCAAGTCTCATATCAAGGATTGCATTTGCTTGTGTTTCTGTTAGATTGTACCTTGTTGTTAAAAGTTCTCTTGCTTGTGATGTGTCTTTTGATGACCTTACTATGTCTATCACTTTGTCTGCGTTCTCAAGGGCTACTATTAAACCTTCTACTATGTGAAGTCTGTTTTCTGCTTTTTCAAGGTCAAATAACGTTCTTCTTGTTATAACTTCTAATCTATGTTTTATAAATTCTTGGAGTATCTCTTTTAGACTTAAAACTTTTGGTTGTTTGTCTACTAAGACCGTAAAGTTAACAGGGAAGCTTTTTTCAAGGGGAGTGCTTTTGTAGAGTTTTTTTAAAACTTTTTCTGGGTCTGCGTCTCTTTTAAGCTCTATAACTATTCTTATTCCTGTTCTGTCTGATTCGTCTCTTAAGTCTGATATACCTTTTTCTTTTCCTGTTCTAACTAATTCTGCTATTCTTTTTATAAGCTCAACTTTATTTACTTGGTATGGTATCTCATATATAACTACTCTTTGTCTGTTTCCGGGTAGTTTTTCAATTCTAGCTTTACCTTTTATAGTTATAGAGCCTCTGGCTGTTTTGTATATATCTATTATCTCTTCGTGAGAGTTTGTTATTATTCCACCTGTTGGGAAATCAGGACCTTTTATAAACTGACATAGTTCTTCAACTGTTGCATCAGGAAATTGAGCAAGGTATTTGAGAGCCTCTGCGACTTCTGTAAAGTTGTGGGGAGGAATACTTGTAGCAAGCCCTACAGCTATTCCTGACGTTCCATTACATATAAGGTTTGGAAATTTTGAAGGCAAAACCGTTGGTTCTTCTAAAGATGAATCAAAGTTTGGTACCATATCAACGGTGTTTTTATCTATATCTTCAAGCATCTCTACTGCAAGTTTTGTAAGTCTTGCCTCTGTATAACGCATTGCAGCTTGAGGGTCTCCATCTATAGAACCAAAGTTTCCTTGGCCATCTATAAGAGGATATCTCATCGTAAAATCTTGAGCCATTCTAACAAGTGCATCGTAAACAGAAGTATCTCCGTGAGGATGGAATTTACCTAAAGTCTCACCTACAACTCTTGCAGATTTTTTGTAAGGTTTGTTAGGTAGCAATCCCAACTCATACATTGCAAATAAGATTCTTCTTTGAACTGGTTTTAAACCATCCCTAACATCTGGGATAGCCCTTCCGGCTATAACAGACATTGCGTAATCTATGTACGCACTTTTTATCTCTTCTTCTATAGGAACTTTCTTAATGTCTTCCATAGAAACTCCTTGTTAATTTGATGATTAATTATTATAGCATTTTCAAGATGATTTTTAGATATTTCAAAATGAAATAACTTTATTTCAATCTTTAATAAAAAAAATTTTGCTAATTTGTAATTAGTTAGTATATATTAACTTTTTAAGTTTTTATAAAATCAATAATATTAAAATTTCTTAACAATTGGCATTAAAATTGCTTATTAATCTGGTAATGGAATATGTTTTATAACCTTGTTTTAAATTAGGTTAGTGTTTGACAACTTGAAAATATTAGGTCATATTAATATTCAAATCTTTTTATAGGAGGTTTTAGATGAAAAAAGTTTTAACACTTGCAGCAGCAGGACTTTTAACAGTAGCAGCATCTTCAAAGGCTGCAGATTTACTAATCTCTGTAGACCAAGCAAAAGACTTACTTGGAAAGGCAGTGTTTGTATGTGGTGATGACCCAAAAGTATTTCAAGCAGGACACATTCCAAATGCTCAAAATGCATACGCTCACGACCTTCACTACCTCTCTGACATTAAAAAGTGTGGCGGACTTCCTATGTGTGAAAACAATGCACAAAAGTTAATATCTGGGCTTGGTATCAGCAACAACTCTCACGTAATAGCTTACGACGATGGTAAAGGACCTAACGCATCTGGTGTATGGTTTTTCCTTTACTTATACGGTGTTGACAACGTTCAAATGTTAGATGGTGGTTTTGCTACTTGGAAAGCAAAAGGATTACCTGTAGAAACAGGTCCTGCTAAAAAACCAGCTCCTGGTAAATTTACTGTAAAAGTAAGAAAAGATATCTTAGCTACAAAAGATGAAGTACTAAAAGCTTCAAAAGATCCTAACTATGTGATACTTGATGCAAGAAGATTTGAAGAATACACAGGTAAAACTCTATTGGAAGCATTGGAAGCTCCTGGAAAACACAAGCAAGTTGAAAGGGGTGGACACATTCCTGGAGCTAAATTCTTTGAATGGAAAAAACTGGCTGGTAACCCTAACGGTGAGCCTGATAAACCTCTATTTAAACCTGTAGATCAAATCAAAAAACAACTTGAAAGAGCTGGAATTACTCCTGATAAAACAGTTATCTCCTATTGTCACGTAGGACTTGGAAGAGGATCTTTTGTATTTGCAGCTTTAAAACTTGCAGGATATCCTAAAGCAAAAGTTTATGTAGGTTCTTGGGACGAATGGGGTAACGACGCATCTTTACCTATAGAGCAGTAATCAATCAAGGCCGGCTAAAAGCCGGCTTTCTTATTTTTAATATCAGGAGGTTAGTATCATGGAACACACAAATCATCTTATAATGGGTCTTATAACAGGTGCTCTATTTGGTTTTGTTCTCTTTAAGGTTGGAGCTGTAAGGTATTCCCGTGTTGAAGGTATGCTCCTTTTAAGGGACTTAAAAATTATGAAGTTTGCGTTTACTGGGATAGCTACAGCTTCAATAATCTATGGACTTGCTGATATTCTTGGATTTTCAGAATCTACAAACCTTATTCCAAGAATAATGCCTTATCTGGGAGTAGCTCACCTTATAGGTGGTGTAATGTTTGGAATTGCTATGGCTTCTGCAGGTTTTTGTCCGGGAACGTGTGTTGCAAGAGTAGGAGCAGGAAAGTTTATATCAGCTGCAGGTGTTGTTGGTTTAGTTTTGGGTGTGATTATTTATAACGCTATTCAACCCTCTTTAGTAGAGGCTGGTATTTTAGGTAATAAACAAGATTTAACCCTTTATGGTGTCTTAGGAGTTCCTTATGGTCCATTAGCTGTTGCATGGGGAGTTTTATTTTTAGTATTTGCTTTAATTGCTGATTGGTTAGACCCTGCTAAGAAACTTTATCAAGAGAAAACAAGTTTTAATCTTATAAAAGATGAGTGGCATTGGGCTATAGGTGGTGTAGCTGCTGGTTCTATAATCGCATGGGCTACAGCTCAGGGAGAATACTTGGGCTTTTCAGGAGCTCTACTTGCATTAGTAGGTTGGATTTCTCACTTAATAGGTTATCCTATATCAAACGTTGTTCCTCAAGTTAATGAAACCATACTATGGCATTCTGGATTAATATTAGGTGTTTTACCTGGTGCTTTCTTGGCTGCTATAATATCAGGTAGATTTAAGTTTGATCCTGTTCCTCCTGCGTTTGCAAGAGTTACACCAATCCCTTACGTAAGAATGGTTTTAGTTTTCTTCGCAGGAATATTTTTGGCTTTAGGAGCTTTAATAGGTGGTGGTTGCACAACTGGAGCATTCTTAGCTGCCTATCCTACACTTTCTATAGGTAGTATGGCAATGTCCGGAACTTACTTTATAGTAGGTGTACTAACTGCAAACTTAATATACTTTGGTAGATGGTCAAGATTTTTAGAAGCTAAAAAAGAATCTGAAGAAGTTTACGACTAAAGAGGTGGGTAAAATGAGTATGACAGAAAGATTACTATTTTGGATAGCTATAGTGGTTTTACTTGTTTCAGTGTTTAATGTATGAAAAAGACAGAATCCTCTATCCAATGAAGAGAGTAGGAGAAAGAGGAGAAGGTAAATGGAAGAGAATATCTTGGGATGAGGCTATTACAGAAGTGGCTACTAGAATATACGAAACTATGTTAACTGTTGGTCCTCAAGGAAACTACATACATGTTGGTGCAGGTATGCTTACAGAAGCAAGGGCAGCCTCTGGTAAAAGACTTGGAACGTTACTTGGTGCTGTAAGACCTTACATAGCTTCTTACGTTGGTGATATGTTCCCTGGTGTGTCTTTAGTTTACGGTGAAGGTAATATAGGATTCTCTTACGACTTTGTTTACACTGCAAACGTTCAAATTTGGTGGGGACAAGACCCTAATAAAACAAGAATTCCTGATGCTCACTGGGTTTGGGAAGGTAAATATAACGGTGGAAAAGTTATAGTTATCACTCCTGACTACAACGCAACAGCAAAGGGAGCTGACCTATGGGTGCCTGTAAGAGCTGGATATGACGGATTTTTAGCAATGTCTATAATAAATGAGATAATCCAGCAAAAACTCTACAAACCTAACTTTATTAAAGTATTTACAGACCTACCTTTCTTGGTTAGACTTGATAATAAGAAGCTATTAAGACTATCAGACATAGATAAAAATGATCCTATGTTTGATAAAGAGATATTCCACAATATGGAAGAAAAAGCCCACGGAAAAGAGTTTGAAGAGCATGAAGTATTTTTATCCTACAACCTTAAAAACGGTAAATTCACAATAATGCCTGGTTCTGAAGGAAACCCAGTTAAAACGTTGAGATTAAAAGACCTTGGATGGGACATAGACCCAGCTTTAGAAGGTGTTTATGAGGTTAGATTAAAAGATGGTTCAAAAGTTAAAGTTACACCTGTGTTTGAGCTGTTAAAAGCAGAAGCTGCAAAATTCCCAGCAGAAAAGACATTTAAACTAACAAATGTTCATCCAAAGATAGTCCAACAACTTGCAAGGGATATAGCCCTTCCAAAAGTTGCGTTTATATCTATGGGATTTACAATAGGTAAGTACTTTAACGGAATGTTAGCTCAAAGGGCTATAGCGTCTATTACGCCACTTTGTGGAAGACTTGGACCTTACGGTGGATTTAACACTGAGAATGAGTGGTCAATATCAGGGCTGGCAAAAATATCTGGATTTGCTGGTAAATATAAAGAAAGATTTGCATCTGGATTTGTAAGTGAGTTTGTCCTTGGTAATATGATGCAAGATTTTGATAAGCTCTATGAAGAAGAAACATTTAAACAAGTGATGGGAATGTCAAAAGAAGAGTATAAAAAGAAAGTGGAAGAGATGCTTTCAAAATCTGAAGGTGATAAAGGAATAGGGCATGGAAAGTCTTACTGGAAAGATGTTCAAACATTCTTACTCTTTGCAGATGCAAGATTTAGAAGAAATAAAGGATCTTCTTACAAAAAAGCATTCTTAGAGAAAGCTAAATTTATAGCCTATGTGGACTTTAGAATGTCAGATTTTGCAAATTATGCAGATATACTTCTACCAGCAAAATCTCACTACGAAGTTTGGGACCTAAGAACGAACCCAGGGTACCACAGGTTTGCAAACTTAGCACATCCACCTGCAAATCTAAAACCAGTTGGAGAAGCTAAATCTGAGTGGGAAATCTGTACAATGATCGTTGAAAAAATTCAAGAAATTGCAATGAAAAAGTACAAAGAAACAGGAGATAAAAAATACATTAAAATACCAGACCCGCAACTTTCAAAAACCGGGTACAGAGACCTTGATACATTAGTTGACGAGTACACGATAAACGGACAACTCAGAACTGACAAAGATGCGGTAGAGCTTGCTCTTGAAAACACAGACCAGTTTAAACCAAACACAATAGAATCTATGTTTAAAAGAGGTGGTTACTTAGTACTAAACGAAAAAGCTGGAAAATCCTCACCTCTATATCCAGATAAACCATATAATGTATTTGAAAATAATCTTTTCCTATATGAAAGATTTGAAACTCTATCAGGAAGAATAACTTACTATGTAGATGATGACTTATGGATACAGGAAGGTGCAAACGTACCAACTGCAAAAGAACCTATCAGACCAAGAAAATTCCCATTTGTACTTATGACACCACACGCAAGATGGTCTATCCACTCTACTTATAAGACATCAACACTTCTCCTTAGACTCCAAAGAGGAAAACCTTACGTAATGATAAACCCTGAGATTGCAAGGAAAAAAGGTATTAAAGATGGAGATGAAGTAAGAGTTTACAATACTTTAGGTGAGTTTTACGCAATGGCTAAGGTATACCCTTCTTGTCCTAAAGATGCAATACTTCTTGAACATGGTTGGGAACCATTCTTCTACAAAGGAAGAAAAGGACATAACGAAGTTGTTGCTTCACCTTTAAACCTGTTAGAGCTTTCCGACGGTTGGGGACATCTCAAGTTTGGTGGAAACTGGGATGGTAACCAACATGCTTACGAAACTTCCGTTGATATAGAAAAAGTTTAAGGAGGTATGTAAATGTCAAAAAGACAACTTGCAATGGTAATGGATTTAAATAAATGTATAGGTTGCCAAACTTGTACAGTTGCTTGTAAAACACAGTGGACGAACAGAAACGGAAGAGAATACATGTACTGGAACAATGTTGAGACACATCCTGGAGCTGGATACCCAAGAAACTGGATGGAAGCTGGTGGAGGATTTGATCAAGATGGTAATCTAAAGGACGGTATAATTCCAGACTTAGCATTAGACTATGGAGTACCATGGGATTACAACCACGATGAACTTTTCAATGGTTCACTTTTACAAACTAAGTCTGATTTACAGTGGGGACCAAACTGGGACGAAGATGTAGGAGGAGGAGAGTATCCAAACTCTTACTTCTTCTACATCCCAAGAATATGTAACCACTGTTCTAACCCAGGTTGTCTTGCAGCATGTCCAAGGGAAGCTATATTTAAAAGAGAGCAAGACGGTATAGTATTAGTTGACCTTGAAAGATGTCAAGGTTATAGATACTGTATAGCAGGTTGCCCTTACAAAAAGATATACTTTAACCCTAAAATATCTAAGTCTGAAAAGTGTATATTCTGCTTCCCAAGGGTAGAAAGAGGACTACCACCAGCTTGTGCTCACCAGTGTGTAGGTAGAATAAGATTTGTAGGATTTTTAGATGACGAAGAAGGACAAGTTTACAAATTAGTTCATAAATATAAAGTAGCTTTACCACTTAGACCTGACTTTGGAACTCAACCAAACGTTTACTATGTACCACCGTTGTTTGAACCACCAAAATTCGATGACAATATGGCTCCAATAGAAGGTTCAAGAAGAACTCCTATTGAATACTTAGAGCTTCTATTTGGAAAAGAAGTTCATCAAGCACTTGAAACTTTAAGAAAAGAAATGGAAAAAAGAGCAAGAGGAGAAGAATCAGAGTTAATGGATATTCTTATTGCATACTCCCACAGAGATATGTTCAGACTTGATAACAACTATTACCAACAAGAAGCTGCTAAAAAAGGACTTAAAGGTTCAGAGTTCTTCAGGATTGTAGATCAAAGATACTTACACGGTGCAAACACTCAAAGAGTAGAGATAAAAGACTACACATTCCACGAAAAGGTTTTACCACTTCCACAGAAAGAAAAACATGGTGGTCATTAAAAAATTAGGGCAGGGATTTTCCCTGCCATTTATTTGAATAATCAAGACAAGGAGGTAAATAATGAAAAAAGCTTTATCTTTACTTGCTTTATCAACTTTAGTAATATCTTCCAATGCTGGCGTAGATAAGTTTGAAGATGATGTTATAGAAGCTAAACAAATAGCAAATATATCTGAAGAAGGTCTTTCGTCTTTACCTACAAAAAAAATAACTTTATATCAGCAATATACAGTTGCATTAAATGATGCAAATGCTAAAAAATTAGTAGAGGAACAAAAGCCTGTAGAAGCAGAAGTTACCGTTGGTTATAATCAAAAAGAGATAGGAATTTTAATAAAATGGAAAGATGAAACAAAATCTGTTCAGCCAGCTATGACAACTAACAAGTATGGAGATGGAGTATCAGTTCAATTTCCAGTTAAATACGGTAAAGGGACAACTCTTGCTTACATAGGAATGGGAGACTCAAAACATCCTGTTATGACTTATCTAAAAAAGGCTGTAGAAGGAAAGGATTACCAAAAGGCATTTATAGCTGAAGGCTTTGGAAGTTTAACTGAGATTCAAGAAAAAGGTTATACATTTACAATGAAATACGATGATGCAAATAAGCAATGGATAGCTTTTATTAAAAAACCTATAAAAACACCTGATTTAAACCTTGCTTCTGGAATGGTTCCGGTATCTTTTGCAATATGGGATGGAAACTCTCTAAACAGAGATGGTAATAAAGTTATATCTAACTGGAAGTTTATAAAAATGGGTAATGCAAAAGTAGATCCTAACTACTTAAAATATATCTCATGGGGATACGGTGAAATAGGTAATCCAGCAAGAGGTAAAGAGTTAATGATTCAAAATGGATGTAACGGTTGCCACAGATTTGCAGACCAAACTGCAGCTCCAGAAGGACTGGCTCCAAATCTTTCAAAAATCGGAGGATACTCTAACCCTATATACCTAAAAGAGTCAATAGTAAATCCAAACGATGTTGTAATTAGAAACCTTAACATAAACAGACACTATAACAAAGCTGCAGGACCAGATAAAAATGGTGCTTATCCAAATAACGATATGTATACATGGTACATAAAAGACGACAAAGGTAATATAACTTCTAAAATGCCACCGTATGCTCATTTATCTGAACAGGATTTAAAAGATATAGTTGCGTATTTAAAAACTTTAAAATGATTTGGTTAATGTTTGACAACTTTATTTTAGAAGGTTAGTATTTTATCGAAGATTTAATAAGGAGGTTAATATAATGAGAAAAGTTATGTTAAGTGTTATATTGTCTCTTGGTTTAATAATACCTTCTTTTGCTGCAGAGAATGTTGGAGAAGAAGTTGAGTTATCTAGTGCTGTTATAACAGCAAAATCTTGTGCAGAAAAGGCAAAAGCAACAGGGAGCTTTGAGCTTTTATCAAGTTGTCCACCTGTTGAAGCAGCTCAAACCGGCTATGTGATATACGACGTTACAGAAAATACTTTTTATGCAATAGCTCCAAAAAACATTTACTACTTTGAGCTTGATGAAGGGTTTGGTGGAAGTATAGATGCAAAAGGCAAAATAGTAAAAAAAGAAGGTGATTTACCTGTATTAGAAATTCAAGAGTATAAAATATCTCCAAAACCAAAAGCAGGATTTTTCAAAGGATGTCTATAAGTCTGTGATTATACAATGGAGGGTTAAACTATGAGACTTGGATTTTTAGTGGATTTAAGTAGATGTATGGGGTGTATGGCTTGTGCTGTATCTTGTAAGGCTGAAAACGATGTTCCTTTACATAGTTGGAGGTTGAGGGTTAAGTACATAGACCAAGGGGAGTTTCCAGAAGTAAAGAGACACTTTGTACCTTTAAGATGTAATCACTGTGAAAATGCCCCTTGTGAAAGAATATGTCCTGTAAGTGCATTACATTACCTTCCTAACGGTATAGTAAACGTTGACCACAACAGATGTATAGGATGTGCGTCCTGTATGATGGCTTGTCCATACAATGCGATTTATATAGACCCTATTACAAACTCTGCAGACAAGTGTACTTACTGTGCCCATAGAATAGAAGTAGGAATGATGCCTGCGTGTGTAGTTGCATGCCCAACCCATGCAAACATATTTGGTGATTTAGATGACCCTGAAAGTGAAATCTCTAAATACTTAAAAGAACATAAAGATGTAATGGTTAGAAAACCAGAGTTAAACACAAAACCAAAACATTTTTATGTAAGAGGTTCTACAGTTGCTCTTGACCCATTAGCTTCAGAAAGACCTGAAGGTTATACTTTATTTACAGAAGTTAAGTTTTTAGACCATATAGGAGGGCATTAATCATGTTGGGAGCTGAAGTAACTTTTGATGTAGCGTTACCAAAAGTTGTATGGGGATGGCTTGTTTCAACAAATATGTGGGCTAAAAGTATTGCAACAGGAAGTTTTCTTCTTGGTTTGTATTTTATAAAAAAGTATCCAGAAAAAGATGCATTTTTTAGAAAGTGGGTTCCAATACTTGGATTAATATTTATAGGTATTACACTTTTAGTAACAGTTTTAGACCTTCACCATATGTTTAGATTTTGGAAGATATTCTTATTTGCACACTTTACTTCAGCAGTTACACTCGGAGCATGGGTTGTTTCTGGTTTTGTTATAGTCCTTTTAATATCTTTCTGGTCATGGGTAACTGGAAATAAAAAACTTTTTGATAAAGTGATGCTTCCAGGGTTTGTACTGGCATTCTTTTCAACTATCTACACTGCAGGTATAATGGGTGAATCAACAGCAAGAGAGTTATGGGTTTTCCCTGCTGAAATGATTCAAATGCTTTTATCTGCAACATTGGCAGGTTCTGCAGCTTACCTTTTACTTATGACAATTTATAAAGTTGAGATGGAAGAAGTAAAAAGAGAGCTTGGTTATATACTTATAGGTTCTGCATTTTTATCAGGAATGATGTACCTTGGAGAGATTTTATTTGCAAGAATGCACTCAGAATTTTCCCATAGAGCTGTGGAAATTTTAACATTTGGTAGTCTTGCACCTATGTTCTGGCTTGGAATATTTTTAACATTCATCATCCCAATAATCTTAGTAGGAATAGCAAACGAAAAGAAAAAGTACGAGTATGCTTTACTTGGCTCAATATCTGCTTTGGTTGGTCTTTGGCTTGTAAAACATTCATGGCTTTTAGCTCCTCAAATGTTACCACTTAGTTAATAAGGAGGGTGAATATGATAAAGACAACAAGAAGAAACTTTTTAAAAGGAGCTGCAGCTTCTATCGGTGCTGTTGCACTGACTAAAGGAGTTTTTGAAAAAGTAGAAGCAGATAATAAAGTAGCAAACAATCAAGAGTTAACATTTGAACCAAAACATTTAGACTACTATCCACCGTTTGAAAAGTGGAATGACTGGAAAGAACCTGCAGGGGATTACTGGAAAATACATGGTGGAGCTTTAAGGGATGGTGTAAAACTTATTAACTACATGATAGTTCCAACTGTTTGTAATAACTGTGAAGCTGCATGTGGTTTAACAGCTTGGATAGATAAAGACACTCTAACTGTTAGAAAGTTTATGGGTAATCCTTTCCACTCTGGGTCAAGAGGAAGAAACTGTGCAAAAGGATACGCAGCACTTTCTCAAATGTACGACCCTGATAGAATACCATTCCCTCTAAAGAGAGCTCCTGGAAGTAAAAGAGGTGAAAATAAGTGGGTTAGAACCACTTGGGAAGAAGCTTTAGAGACAATTGGTAAGAGAATGAGAGAAGTTCTCCTTAAAGGAGATGAAATATCTAAAAAACAAATCATATACCAAGTAGGAAGACCGAATGAAAACGGTTTTCATGTAAAAAGAGTTGTTTGGTCATGGGGAGTAGATGGTAGAAACTCTCACACAAACATATGTTCTTCAAACGGAAGATTTGGAAACATAGTCACTGTAGGAGATGATAGAACATCTCCGGACTTTGCAAACAGTAGATTAATACTTCTTGTATCTTCTCACGCTGCAGATGCAGGACACTACTACCAGCAACATGCAGGATACATAGCAGATGCAAGGGCAAAAGGTGCAAAACTTGTAGTTATAGACCCAAGGCTGTCAAACTCTGCAGGAATGGCAGACCTTTGGATACCTGCTTGGCCTGGAACAGAAGCTGCAATAAACCTTGCAATGATAAGCAGGATTGTAAAAGAAGAAAAGTTCAATAAGGAGTTTGTAAAAAGATGGTTTAACTGGAAACAGTTTATAGAAGACAAAGATTACTTAAACTTCTTAAAAGAAAAAGGATTCCTAACTGAAGTACCTTCCGGAAACTCTTTTGAAGACTTTGTTGCAGTTTTAAAAGACCTCTACAAAGATTACACCTTCGAATGGGCTGCACAAGAAGCAAAAATTCCAGTATCTATGTTAGAAAAACTTTACGAATTGATACTTTGGGCCGGAGATAGAATAACTCAGTACCACTGGAGAGCAGTTGCAGCTGGAAACAGGGGCGGATGGATGGGAGCTGGTAGAACAGGAACAATACTTATGGCTTTCATGGGTGCTATAGGTAACGTAGGTGGAGTAGGATGGTACAAATGGCATACAATATCTATTGGTGATAAAGGTGGTAGTGCATGTATGGCTGATACTCCTGAACCAGTTAAAGCATGGAATGAACTTGAGTGGCCTCCAGAGTGGCCTTTATCAGCTTACGAACTTAGTTATCTCTTACCTCACTTAGTGATGGATGATGAGTGGAGAAACAAATGGAAAGAAAAAGGTCTTAAAATACCTGATAAAGTAGAAGTGTGGTTTTCAAGAATTTACAACCCAGTATGGATTAACCCTGATGGTTTTAGATGGGTAGAAGCTCTAAAAGATGAAAATAGGTTTGGTTTAACTGTATACTTGTCTCCTATATGGTCTGAAACTGCATTTTACTGTGATTACATTTTACCTATGGGACTTGCTGGAGAGAGACACGACCAACACTCAGAACCTACTAAACCGGAAAAGTGGACAGGATTTAGACAACCTGTTTTAAGAGTTGCACTACAAAAGATGGGTTGGAAACCAAACGACCCAGCTAAAGCTACGTTAGAAGCTCATAAAAAAGTAGGTTTAGGGGAAATATGGGAAGAAGATGAGTTTTTTGTAAACTTGGCATTTGCAATTGACCCAGATGGATCTTTAGGTATAAGAAAATACTGGGAATCAAAACAAAACCCAGGTAAACCTGTTACCATGGAAGAATACTACAACGCTGCATTTTCAACACTACCAAAACTCAGTGAAGTATGCCAGCAGCTTGGTATAACTCCTTACGAATATATGAGAGACAGAGGAGCTTGGACAGAGGCAACGGATGTTTACAACGTTCACGAAAAACCATTACCTTACGATCCTGAGAAAAAAGCTTATCAATACGATGGAAAATGGATACCAGAAAATGAGGTAAAAATAGAAAATGATATAGCTTACCACGTAGAAGAAGGTGGAAAAAAACACAAGATAGGAATAGTCAAAGATGGAAAAATAGTAAACGGATTTAAAACCCCTTCTGGACTTATAGAGTTTTACTCTCCAACTTTAAAAGAGTGGAAATGGCCTGAGTATGCAATACCTATATATCCAAGAAACGCTGAAGAAAGAAAACAGATGATTCACATTGTATCCCAAGTACACCATGATTATATAAAAGAAGAAAATGCGTTTGTTTTAAACCCGATTTACAGACTTCCTTATCTAATACACACAAGGTCAATAAACTCAAAATGGCTTATGGAAATAGGACAAAACCACAACCCACTATGGATATACGAAAAAGATGCTAAAAGGTTAGGTATCAAAAGAGGAGATGCTGTAAAAGTTAGAGTTGTAGATACTTTAACAGGTATAGAAACAGGATACTTTGTTGCAATGGCTATGCCTACACAGGCCACAAGACCCGGAGTGGTAGCATGCTCTCACCATAACGGTAGATGGAGATTGGTAAACGAAGTAAAAGTAGATGGATTTAAACACGAACTTGGTGTAATGAGAATGGGTTCTGTATTGGTAGATATTCAACAAAAAGGTAACCAGTTTTTTATGAGAACTAAGGAAGGTGTAAAACCATTTAAATCTTGGCAGTTCCCTGAGTTTAACAAAGACACAGAGCAAATATGGTGGAAAGGAACAACGGGAGTATTCCAAAACGCAGTTTTCCCAGCAAACCCAGACCCACTATCAGGTATGCAATGCTGGCACAAGAAAGTTTTAATAGAGAAAGCAGGTCCTGAAGATAAGATAGGAGATGTATTTGTAGATATAAACAAAACTTGGGAAGTTTACAAAGCGTGGAGAGACCAGCTTACAAGACCAAACTACCAGCCAGGTGGTTTAAGAAGACCTAAGTGGATGCCAAGACCTTGGTTCCCAATTGATGACGAATATTGGAAATTCCCATCAGCGTAAATCTATTAAGCGGGTTGAAAAACCCGCTTTTTTATTAGGAGAAATCAATGGATGAAAAAATAACAGAAAACCAAGCAAGAATAAACATGTACGCTTTTTTATCAAGGCTTTTAGTTGAGGAAGTAGACGAAGAATTGTTAGATAAAATAAAGTATACCCCAGAGTTGTTAGACCTTTTCCCAAACACAAAGGACTGGGAAGTTTTTAAAACAAAAACAACTAAACAACTTATAGATGAAGACCTGAACGTAGATTATACCACCGTTTTTATACTTAATGCATACCCTTATCAGTCCGTTTTTATGAATGATGAAGGACATATAAACCCAACCCCTACAAATCCTACATTACAATTTTACTTAGAAAACGGATATGAGATAGACCTAAACAAAACAAGAGTCCTATCTCCAGACCACATAGCCATAGAACTTGAATTTATGATAACACTTATAAAAGAACAACTTACAGCTTACTCAATAAACAACGAAGAAGAAGAAAAAAAGTACTTGCAGCTTCAAAAAAGGTTTATGGAAGAACATCTATTACAGTGGGCTCCTATATACTTACTAGCAGCAAGAGATATGGCAGAAACACCTTTTTACTACGATGTCTGTCAAACAACCCTTGAGTTTATAATGTCAGATTACGAGTACATACTTCAGCAGTTAGAGGAATTAGAAAATGTCAGTTAGATTATCCTTTGATGTATACTCTTGTGTAAGGGTTTACTATAGGTATGCAGACTGTAGAAGGTGTGTTGATGTTTGTCCCGTAGAAAACACTATAACGTTAGAAAACGATAAAATAAAAGTAAACTATGAAAACTGTATAAACTGTGGTGCTTGCGTAGGAAACTGTCCTACAGAAAGCTATAAAATCCAAGGCTTTGATTTACCCGAATTCTACTTTAAATTTATAGAGGACGATAATAACTTAATAAGCTGTAAGTTAAACGTTCCATGCCTTTCAGCCTTAGATGAAAATTATCTATCAGCTCTCTGTATAGAAAAAGAAAGAGATATTATTTTAGATATAAAACACTGTCAAAACTGTAGTATAGGAAAACAGATAGATTTAATAAACAAAAACGTAGAAAAAGCAAACTACATCCTTGATGCTGCCGGTGTAGACTACAGAGTTAAAACTCAAGAGGTAGGCTACGAAAAACCTGAAATTAAAGAGAATAAAAGAAGGTCTTTCTTAAAAATGTTTGTAAAACAAACAGCTTCTTTAGCTTTTTGGGCTGTAGCTGATAAACTTCCACCTATAGATGAATCTCAAACAGGAGACAGGGAATTTAAAAATATAGTCAGTGAAAAAGTTTATCCTGTTAAAAGAGATATTTTAATTAACGCTTTATCTAAAGTAGACACAGAAGATAAATACTTCGAAGTTGATAAGATAGAGTTTTCATCGGATAAATGGATAGACAGCAGCTGTACTAACTGCTCTGTATGTTATAACGTCTGTCCTACGGGAGCTCTAACATCAAGTGATAGTAAATTAAAAGTTTTATTTAGCCCATCTCTATGTATAAAGTGTAGAATATGTCACGATGTATGCCCTGAAAAATGTATCCATTTAGAAGAAAAGCTCTACATTTCGGACTTTGTATCTAAAAAGTATAAAGTTTTAGCAGAACATGTAATGATACCTTGTAGTGAATGTTTAGTGCCTTTCTCTTACAAAGGAGATACAACAGTCTGTCCAAGGTGTAGACAACTTGAAGATGAGTTAAGAGAACTTCTTAAGATTGGAGATTAACAGCTTTTATAAAAACCACGTTAAAGTTTAAAGTTAAAGGTTTTTTATAACTTGAAAACTTTTTGTAAATCTTTCTCTTTTCTCCTACTGTACTTCCAACTTTTCCTACAGAGGAGCCTGTAAGGTGAAGATGTAGAAGTAAATCCAATCCCGATTTAAACTCTAAGTTGTACTCTTTTGTTTCTAAATACTGTATGTCAAAGTTATAGGATAACATTTTAAGTAAGGTTTCTACAGAGACAAAATCAAAGTTTTTCTCTCCTAAAATCTCTTCAACCACTTTAAAACTGTTTTCTATAGGCATACAAAATAAAAATTTTCCTTCTTTTTTTAAAACTCTGCTTATCTCTTTAAAACTTTTTTCTAAATTAGTCCAGTGTAGAGCAAAATTTGAGACCGCAAAATCAAAAGTGTTTGCTTTAAAAGGTATATTTTCTATGTCTCCTACTACAACTTTTAGATTTTTATCCTTATAACTTTTTGCCATACTGAAGGATATATCTAAACCTATAACATTCTTATCTAAAAGAGTGCTAAGTATTCCTGTTCCACAGCCTAAATCTATACCAAAACCTTCCAAATCTTTAGAAAGCTCAGAGAGTTTAACAGCAGTCTGTTTTTGGACATAAATATGATTTTCATAACTTTTAATAGCTTTTGTAAAAGATGTTTTTACTCTGCTTTTACTGATAGACAATTTCTAACACATCCCTATCTAAAAATGGTGCATGGTGAGAGTCAAACAGGTAAAGTTGACTGTTTTTTATTTTTTGGTTAGTAAAAAATGCAGCTTCTTTATTTACTATCTTATCATTTATACCGTGTAATATGTGGGTCTCACATTCTACACTTTCTAAAGCCTCTCTTAGGTCTAAACTTATAAAGTCGTTAAGTAGTGCAATACTACCTTCTTTTTCAGGAACAGGACATAAAGGGTCTTTTTCTACCGCTGATACTCTAAAGTTTCTAACTGTTTTTTCAAAATCTTTTTTAAGGTTTAACATAAATGCTTTTATACTTGCCTTTGGACTTCCAAGTTTCTCATCTTCAAACTTAGGACTAAAACCAATTAGTATTAACTTTTTTACATTCTTATTTTTTAAAGCAGTTAAAACACTGACAGAAGCTCCAAGAGACCACCCTATCAAAGTTGTAGGTTGATTTATACTTTTAGATAAATAGTCTGCAAAAGACTCTATAGATGTATATTCTCTGCTTCCACCGTGAAAAGGAAGGCTTAAAAATTCTGCGTCATCTAAGTAAAAGTAATTACTCCATATATTTTTAGAAAATCCCCATCCGTGAATGAAAATCTTTCTCACTGTAAATCCCCTAACTGTTTTATCAAAAATGCTTCACTTTCTAAGTATTGGTAAATATCTTCTATATTTGCTGTATCTTTTACAAAGTATATTCTACCACCTTTTTCATTTGAGAGTTGTTTTAAGGGATTTATACGGTAGTATGTAGTTTTGGTTGCAACGTAGCCTGTTGTATAGCTTGGGTCGTCTGATATACAGTATTCTGCTACTATGTCTGGATGATTCAAAGTTTTTGTTGCCAAAGCAAGGGCATCTACTGTTCTTTCTGTGTAGCCTTTTTCTTTTAAAAGTTCTGTGATAGCTTTTCTATCTTCAAAATCTATATTAACAGTTCTTATTCCTCTGGTTTTATCTTTTTCTACTCTTTCTCCTGATAGATTTACTATCATTGCACCTCTCATATTTTCTCCGTTTACAGCTCCCTGATGGATAAGATTTATATACTTTTCTGCTATTTTTTTATCTACTCCTTGATTTTGTAAGATTTCAACTGCTACTTTATTTCCTTCTATCCAGTCTTTTACGTTAATTGTTTTTACGTTTAAGCTTTTTTCTATGTAATTTAAATCATTTATCTTCTCTACTTTTATATTTAAAGAGTCATACTCTTTTGGTCTTTGGGAAAGTTGGCTTATAACTGTAGGTAAATCTTCTTTTAAGACTATCCTCTCAGCTCCTGAAACGTGTCTTCCTTGTAAGCTTGCTCTCATTTTTACAGAGAAGTACTCTTTCATTCCAGTACATGCTTATCTAAAATATAACATTTAAACATTCCTTCAAAAAACTGTCCATTAGTGTCTTCAATGTATCCTACTACTTTTACCATAACTTTTTTTCCTTCTTGAGACAGGACTTGACTTTGGAAGATTGCATTTTGACCTAACTTTAGTGGTTTTAAAAACTTTACCTCTGAGCTACCTAAAACTACGTTAGGATGGTTAACAGTAATCATAGCACAGTAATCTGCAGCTGAGAAGATAAATCCTCCGTGTATAAGTCCTTTTTCATCGGCTACCATTCTTTGGTCTGTAATGAGTTTTACGGTGGCAGTTTTGCCTTCTTCTATGGATAGAGGGTATCCACTTAGAGAGTTGTCTATCTTTAGATGGGTTTTTATTTGCATTTCACAACCTCTTACTTCCTTCTCTAATTACTTTTATTTTACCGTTTTCTACTTTTACTATAGTTGAGGGAACGTTTTTTTCAACCTTTCCACTGTCAATGTAAAGGTCTATACTGTCTTTAAAGTATTCTATGGCTTTCTCTATATCTTCGGCAGGTTGTAGGTCTGATGGGTTTGCACTGGGTGCAACAACGGGTCTTCCTAACTCTTTTAAGAAAGATAGGAAAACAGGGTCATCTGGAATCCTAAAGGCTAACGAGTTTTTGCCTCTGTGTAAATAGTAAAACTCTCCTGTAGGGTCTTCTATATCAAATATTACTGTAATGCCTTTTATATTTAGTATTTTTTCTCCTTGTGGGTCTGGTTTTACGTTAAACTTTTTTAAATCATGTGAAGAAGGTATTAGGATTATAAAGGGTTTGTCTTCTGGTCTTCCTTTGATTTTGTATATTTTTTCAACAGCTTCTTTGTTTAATGCATCTGCAAGTATGCCGTAGATAGTGTCTGTTTTTGCCACAACTAACTTACCTTCTTTTATGTAAGGTATAGCGTCAAAGAGGTTTTTTGATATTTTAATATGAATATTCTTCTGTTGGGAATTTTCCATCTTTTACCTCTTGATTGTAAGAAGATAAAGCTTGCTTTATTAACTTACCTGCTTCAAGGTATCTTTTTACGAATTTAGGTGTTTTTTCAAATACTCCTATTAAGTCGTGGAAAACCAGTATCTGTCCGTCTGTGTCTTTTCCGGCTCCTATTCCTATTGTGGGTATTTTTAAACTGTCTGTAATTGTTTTGGCTAAATCTGAAGGGACAGCTTCTAAAACTATGGAAAATACTCCTGCTTCTTCTAAAGCTTTTGCATCTTCCAATATTCTTTTTCTACTGTCTATGGTTTTTCCTTGAACTTTATAACCTCCAAACAGGTTTATAAATTGGGGTGTCAATCCTAAATGTCCCATTACTGGTATTCCTATGGACACTAATTTTTTTGTTATTTCTAAAACTATGCCAGCTCCTTCTAACTTAACTGCGTTTGCTCCTGTCTCTTTTATAACTCTGCCTGCATTTTTAACAGCTTCTTCTACTGATGTATGATAACTCATAAATGGCATATCTACGACTATAAAGGTGTTTGGTGCTCCTTTTCTAACTGCTTTGGTGTGGTAAATCATCTCCTCTAATGAGACAGGTAGGGTTGAGTTGTTTCCTTGAATAACCATTCCAAGGGAATCTCCAACAAGTATGGCATCTATTCCGGCTTCTTCACAAAGTTTGGCAGACCAGTAGTCGTAGGTAGATACCATCGTTATTTTTTGTCCTGTCTCTTTGGCTTTAAGAAACTGTGTAATATCTTTCAAGCTGTTTTTACTCCGGAATTTGGATTTGAAAATATTATATATGCTAATAATGAGTTTTTCCAGATTGTTAATCAGGGAAAAATTTAGAGAGATTTTGGGGAGTAAAAGATATAAAAAATTCCCTCATAGTCGGGAGAAAAACAATTTTTATATTTATAGGAGGTAGTATCATGTATGAAGCTTCAATTCCCTCATAGTCGGGAGAAAAACGGAACTGGAGGACCCCAACCACCCAATTCGAGTATACTTCAATTCCCTCATAGTCGGGAGAAAAACTGTTCGTTCTCGCGAATAACAACATTGTTTTCGTCACTTCAATTCCCTCATAGTCGGGAGAAAAACGAATTTATCTACCCATCTATTTCCAAATGGGAAATACTTCAATTCCCTCATAGTCGGGAGAAAAACAAGGGCTTGGCCTTGACAGCGTTCATGCCAGCATTTGCCTTCAATTCCCTCATAGTCGGGAGAAAAACCCCTAAGTACAAATTGTGATTCTAAAAATACAATAGTGCTTCAATTCCCTCATAGTCGGGAGAAAAACAGAAGAAGCAATAATCGGGGGAGTGTATATAGGAAAGTCTTCAATTCCCTCATAGTCGGGAGAAAAACTAACCAGCAGTAGAAATTATTTAATAAAGGAGGTGATCTTCAATTCCCTCATAGTCGGGAGAAAAACCCGTTGAGTATGTAACTCATTGCGATCCAAAAAACGCTTCAATTCCCTCATAGTCGGGAGAAAAACAATTAAAAAAACATGGTTCCTATCAAGCAATCTTTTCTTCAATTCCCTCATAGTCGGGAGAAAAACCCACAAGATAGTGACGGAATTGATGTATGCAACTGCCTTCAATTCCCTCATAGTCGGGAGAAAAACTTTGTACTCTCTATAGTGCCGTTTACTGGAGTCAAACTTCAATTCCCTCATAGTCGGGAGAAAAACGAGAAGTTGTTAGCAATCTATCTGACAAAACAAACAACTTCAATTCCCTCATAGTCGGGAGAAAAACATATACTGGCTCCTTCATTATAACAAAATCAGAAAAACTTCAATTCCCTCATAGTCGGGAGAAAAACTTTGACTTCAAACTGAAGTATATATATTCAAAAGAACTTCAATTCCCTCATAGTCGGGAGAAAAACGTAGGGACAGAAAATATTTTTCTGTCTTACGATTATGGCTTCAATTCCCTCATAGTCGGGAGAAAAACAGATATAAAAACAATATCTTTTTATGAAAAAGGTTACTTCAATTCCCTCATAGTCGGGAGAAAAACGGCGTGTTTATAGTTACTAAAGATGAAAAAATAAAAGCTTCAATTCCCTCATAGTCGGGAGAAAAACCATGATAAAGGATACAACAGAATCCACTCAGGATGTCTTCAATTCCCTCATAGTCGGGAGAAAAACGATGAAATCTATGGAATCAAACCGTTTAAAAAGGAAGCTTCAATTCCCTCATAGTCGGGAGAAAAACGACAGGTTTGAATTTTTACCTTAAAGATGAAGAAACTTCAATTCCCTCATAGTCGGGAGAAAAACCCTTCTTTTAGCCTATTCGGTTGTCAAGGTTCAAATCGTTTATTATCAACTGTTAGATATTATAATACACTTTTCTAAAAAATGCAACCGGAATGTATTTTTTCCTGTCGACCTTTGATCCTGCAAAAATCACTGGAGATCGACAGTGGTTATTTTTCAATCACTTAGTTTAATTAATCTCAATTAACCTATTCTAATTGAGACTCAAAAACTGCCATTTTGGATAGGACGACGACGGCAATTCGATGGTTAGAAAAAAATAAAAACACATATACTTACTAAAAACTTTCAACAATTTTATCAACAGAATTGAGAATAGAATATTTTTTTATCTCTTGATGTAGTTTTAATAAGTTTTTGTTTAAAGATTGATTTATTTTTTCTTTTAGTATTTCTTCTGTTAAATCTTTTTCCTCAACTATCTCACACAACCCTAAATCATAAAGCCATTTAACATTGTAAAACTGATGGTTAGAAGCTGCGTAAGGGTAAGGTACAAATATTGCATACTTTCCAAAAGCCAAAATCTCGTTTACCGTTCCAGATCCACTTCTTGATACAACTATATCAGCTTGTTTATACAACTTCTCCATATTTTCGTAGTAGTCGTAAACAGTTAGATTGTTAAGGCTTGGTATATCAACCTCCCACTTACCCTTTATTAGTATAAACTCAATCTCAGGTAAAGTTTTGGCAAGGTTTACTGTTATTTGAGACAGTTTTTTAGCTCCTTGACTTCCACCTACTACTAAAACAGTTTTTTTATCTTTTGGTGTGTAAATGTACTTTTTGGCTTCTTCTACTATGGCTTTTCTCAGTGGCATTCCTGTTAAAAAAGTTTTAGTAGGGTTGAAAAATTTTTTTGTATACTCAAAAGTTATAAAAATTTTTTTTGCAAATAAAGATAGTAAACGGTTTGTGTAAGAAGGGATTGAGTTTTGCTCGTGTATGTATAAAGGCGTTTTTGTCAAAAATGACCCAACTCCAAGTGGAAAAGATGTGTATCCTCCAAAACACACAGAAAAGATAGGATTTTCTTTTTCTATCACTTTTTTTACTTTAAAAGTTGTTTTTAAAAGAGAGTAAACTCCTTTAACTTTTCCTAAAAGTCCTCTTCCTCTTACAGCTTCCATCTCAAACAGTATAACTTCATCTGCGTAAGGAAAACCCTTTTTTGCTTCTATTCCTTTATCTGTCCCTATGTAGACTACTTTATAACCTTTTTCTTTTAAAGCTTGTGCAACGGCTAAAGCAGGATAGTAATGTCCCCCTGTTCCACCACCAGATATAAAAACAGTCTTCATTTAGCCCTCTTTACAAAGTTTACTTTCACAGGTTCTTTAGATATTCTCAGTAGAATACCGATATAGATAAAAGACATTATAAGAGAAGACCCTCCATAACTTATAAAAGGTAGTGTAAACCCGGTAGAAGGGAAGATGTTGAGGTTTACAAACATGTGAAACACTGAGTTTAAAGTGATAATGTAAATAACCCCCAAACCTAATACCTGTGTAAATAGGTCTTCTTTTTCCAACGAGATTTTAACACCTCTGTACAAAATAACAAAAAACAAAAACATAACCAAAGAAGACCCTATTAATCCTGTTTCTTCTCCTATAAGAGAGAATATATAGTCTGTATGAATCTCTGGAAGGTAGTTTAGCTTTTGGGTTCCCATTCCAATCCCTTCTCCAAAGGGGCCACCTTTTGCAAAGGATAACATAGCCTGATAAGGTTGATAACCTTCCTTTGAAGATGGGTCAGGATTAAGCCAACCCTTCAATCTACTAAAAGCATAATTACTCTTTAGTATAAAAAACACCATAAAAAAAGGAAGAATGAAAAATACAGGTGTTAAAACGTATCTAACCTTTAAGGGAGATGAAAAAAGTAGCAGTCCTGTAAGTATAAATAGAAAAAGTGCAGCTCCCTTGTGTGGTTCAACTGCTACAAGTAAGCCTACCAACCCAACGATAGTGTATATAACAACAACAGGCTCAAAACTCTCTAACCTATCCTCTTTCCTTGATAGATACTTAGCTATAAATAAAACAGTTGCAAATTTGACAAACTCTGATGGTTGAAATTTAAACAATCCTAAGTTAATCCATCTTTTTGTCCCCGTTCCATCAGATGGTAAGATTAAAACAACCAGTAAAAGAATAACAGAAATTATAAATATAAAGTAGGCGTTTTTTTTCCAAAAGTCTATAGGAATAGAAAAAGCAACAATCAGACCAACTGTAGCAATTATTAAAGCAAAAATATGTCTTTTAAGGTAGTAAAATGGGTCAGAGGTAGCTGTGTAGGTAGCACTGTATACGGCAACTAAACCTATTATAACAAGTAAAGCAAAAGAGATAAATAACGGCCAATCTATGTAAAAACTTCTAACCATTTTGATTTTCCAAATTTTTTACAATGTTTATAAACTGGTTTCCTCTGTCAGCATAACTTTTAAACATATCAAAACTTGCACACCCCGGAGACAGTATTACAGTGTCTCCCTTTTCGGCAGTATTGTAGCTTTTTATTACAGCTTCCTCTAAACTGTCTGCAAGCTCAACTTGCGTGTACTCTTCTATCATACTTTTTATCTGGTTTTTGTCTCTTCCTATTATTATGGCTTTTTTAACTTTTTGTTTTAATTTATCTTTTAAAACAGAAAAGTCTCCTCCTTTATTTATTCCTCCTAATATGAGTACTACGTTTTTATCAAAACTATCTATAGCCTTTTCAACTGCTTGAACAGTTGTTGCTTTTGAGTCATTGTAAAATGAAACACCGTTTATACTGCTTACAAACTCTATTCTATGGGATAGGGGTTTAAACTCTTGAATTACTTTTAAAACCTTATCTAAATCCAGTCCATAAAGGTAAGACACAACTAAAGATGCCATTATATTTTGAAGGTTATGTAGTCCTACTAACGAAGTTTTTACTTTGATATCTATCTTTTCTTTGTCTTGAAGTGTTAATATATACTCTCCCGATTTTTCAATATTTTTAAGGTATATTCCTTTTTTATCCTGTGGAAGCTGATTTAATGAAAAGTAGTAAATCTGGCTTTTTGCTTTGATTTGTTTTAAACAGTTATCATCGTAGTTTAAAATAAGGTAGTCTTCTTCAGTTTGATTTTTAAAGATTTTAAATTTTGAAAGAATGTAATGTTTCATCTTTTTATGCCAGTCAAGGTGGTCTTTTGATATGTTTAATATAACGGCAATTTTTGGCTTAAATGTTTTTGTAGAGTAAAGTTGAAAAGAAGACAACTCCAAAATTGCAACATCATTTTTGCCGGCTGTTTCTATAAAAGGCACTCCATAGTTTCCACCTACAAACACACTCTTACCTGATACATTTTTAAAAATCTCATACACGAGTGTAGTGGTAGTGGTTTTACCATCTGTTCCTGTTATTCCAATAACATCTCCTTTAAAAAATCTATACCCATACTCTACATCTGATATGATTGGGATTTTATTTTTCTTTGCAAACTTATATATCCTGTGATAAAAAGGAATGCCGGGAGATACTATTATCAGCTGGGGATTTATATCTGGTAATCTGTCTTCATCATCTATTATTAGATTTTTTATACCTTTTTTATCTAAAAAATTTTTAACAGCTGTTCCAGTTTTCCCTTTTCCGTAGATTAGTATCATCTTGATTCTAAAAATCCTTTAAAGATTGAATTAAAATAGCCTTTTTTCTCATTTCCTTTAAAGCTTCTATATCATCAGTAGAGTTTATTTTAGCCTTTATCTCTTCTGGCAATTCTCCAAACTTTAACTCAAGTATCTCAATAATAGAATCTTTTAATCCTTTTTGTATTCCTTGTTGTATTCCTTGTTGTATTCCTTGCTTTAAACCCTCTTGAATACCTTTCTCTATTCCCTCTTTTATAAATTTCTCTTTCCCTATCTTTAAAGCTTCACCTATTATTGGATAGCTCTCTAACTCTTCCCATGTCCATTCTATGGTGATTGGCATCTCAAAGTCCTCCTGTGTTATATAACTTCTTATCTCTTCCTCTATATTATTCCTTATTTTACTTATTTCAAGAAACAGTGTAAATAGTTCTTTTCTGTCTTTTGGATTTGCGTTCTTTATCTCTTTTATCACATTTTCTACATAAAACTTAGGGTCCTCTATCTTACATAGACCTGCAAGTAGTTTGTCTGTGATATTTGGACTTGCTACTAACTCTTTACACGGTATATCTTTAATATCTATCAGTCTATACCTGTAGGTCCAGTCTGAAAACTGTATCTTGTCTGACATTTTTAAAGGCTCTTTTCCTATGTATATACATACTTGAATTAAGTCTTTTGGCTTGTATTTATCAGTGATAAGGTAAAAATACTCAAACATTCTGTATGGCATAGAAGGGTCGTTGGTGCTTTGTATTTCAATATGTAGAATGGTATTATCTTCCAATTTAACAACCAAGTCAGCTTCTCTGGTTTTAACTATTTTAAGGTCTGTGTCTTGAAGGAGCTGCCAGTTTACTTTTTTGCCGAGTATTATCTCTATAAGTTTTGTAGCAGGGTTTTTAAACAGATGTTTTAGTAGTAAGTCGGTTTTTATTTTTACTTCCAACTTTTTTACTCTTAAAGGGTTTTTAATATAATAACATTTTTTGCGTATGTGTGATGTATCAATAAAAGGTTTTAAAAATTTATTCATTTATTTTCAATAAACTTGACAATAATACACTAAACCTTATATTATAGTTATATAATAAAGTTTTAGCAAGAGGTATTGACAAAGATGGCAGAGAAGAAAGATTACTATGAAATACTAGGTGTTAGTAGGAATGCAACTCAAGATGAGATTAAAAAGGCCTATAGAAAACTTGCAAGACAGTACCATCCAGATTTAAACCCTAACAACAAAAAAGAAGCTGAGGAAAAATTTAAAGAGATAACAGAAGCTTACCAAGTCCTATCAGACCCTGAAAAAAGGAAAATTTACGACCAGTTTGGACATGCTGGATTAAGTGGAAGTTATCAAGATTTTTCAAAACAGTACCGTTATCAAGATATAGGTGGAATAAATATAGATGATTTATTAGAAGATTTTGATGATATATTTGGTTTTGGGTTTGGAAAAAGAAGAAGTTCAAGACAAAGAAGACAGACTTACTATCAGCCTGAAAATGGTAAAGATATATACCAAACTGTTACAATATCCCTTGAAGATGCTTACCATGGTACAACCTTAGAGTTAGAAGTCCCAAGGTATGTAGTATGTGAAGCTTGTGGTGGAACAGGAGAAAAAGCAGGTTCAGAAGCAAGAATATGTCCAACCTGTGGTGGAAGTGGAGAAGTATATCAAAATTTAGGTGGATTTTTAAGACTATCCCAAACCTGTCCTACTTGTGGTGGTAAAGGTGTTCTTCAAGAGCATTGTGAGGTTTGCAACGGTAGAGGTCTTGTTATAAAGAAAGAGATAGTAAAGGTTAGAGTTCCACCCGGTGTTGATAACGGGTCTAAACTAAGAGTGCCGGGAAAAGGACACAGTGGAAGGTTTGGAGGTTTACCAGGAGATTTATGGATTGTAATAAACGTAAAACCTCATTATCTCTTTGAAAGAAAAGGAGATAACCTCTATTTAAAAGCAAATATATCTGTAGCAGAGGCTATAGAAGGTACAACCTTAGAAGTACCTTTAATAGATGGAAAAACAGAGAAAGTTGAAATAAGACCCGGAACACAACCGGGAGACAAAATAAGATTACATGGTAAAGGTATGCCAAGACTAAAACAGTCTGGATACGGAGATTTGGTTGTAGAGATAAATGTTGTAATTCCGTCGGTAAAAGATTTATCAAAAGACGCTAAAAAATGTGTAAGTAAACTTAAAGAAGAGCAAAAAATCACAAACAGATTCTACAAATCTCAGGTAGAGGTGTGAGGCTATGAAAGACAGAAGAAAAGAGCCTTTATATATGATAGGAACAGTTGCAAAAATGTATAATATCCATCCCCAGACTTTAAGACTTTATGAAAAGGAAGGACTTATCGTTCCTTCACGAACAAAAGGTAAAACAAGAATGTACTCAGAAGAAGATTTAGAGAGACTTGAGTTTATACTATTTTTAACAAGAGAGCTGGGAGTTAACTTGGCAGGAGTAGATGCAATCCTTAGAATGAAACAACAGATTGAAGAACTTCAAAACCAGATACAGCTTCTTCTAACAAAAATTCAAGAAGAAATTAGAGAAAAGTATATAAACGACCAAATCCAGCAACAAAACGCTTTAGTCCAACTTCCAAAAGTGGAAATAATGAAAATAGAAGAGTATATTTATACCAAGTACAATAAAAAGAAAAAAGGTGATAAATGAAAAAATACATCTGTGAGATACCTTCAAATTTATTTGAGATATTCTTAGTAGAGTTAAATGGTTATGGTGTTGAAATTTTGAATAAAGATGAAAACATTACAGTTTTTGCAATCTACGACTACGATAAAGATGCTATAAACAATATTTTTGAAGATTTGGGAAGTGGAAGGATTGTTTTAGAAGAAGATATAAAAGAAGAAGACTGGGAAGAAAAGTGGAAAGAAAATTTTAAACCTATAGAGATTCCACCTTTTATAGTAATTCCTGAGTGGGAAATCTACCAAGGAAACGATTTAATTCCTATAAAACTAAAGATAGCTATGGCCTTTGGAACAGGACTACACCCTTCTACCCAAATTATTTTGTCTTTAATTCCAAAATATATATCCCAAGGAGATAAAGTTATTGACATTGGATGTGGAACAGGGATTTTATCTATAGCATCAGCAAAACTTGGAGCTAATGTAGATGCAATAGATATAGAAAAGCAGGCGGTAGAAGAATGTAAAGTAAACAGCTGGGAAAATCAGGTAAAGGTCAACTGTTATCAAGCAAGTATAGAAGATATTAAAGATAGTTATAATATTGTCTTATCAAATCTTCAGATGGAGATTTTTGATAAGTACTTTGATAGACTAAAGGATATATTTAAAAAGTACTGGTTAATCTCTGGAATATTTAAAGACGAAAAAGATAAAATACTGAAGATGGCTGAAAACAGTGGTTTGGAAGTTGTTGAGATGAAATCAAAACCAGAAGAAGGAAAGCCTGATGACCTATGGTACGGATTTGTTATCAAACATAAATAGGTACATAGACCATTCAGTATTAAAACCATACACAACCTACCAAGAAGTTGAAAATCAATGTGTTAAAGCCTTAGAGTATCAATTTGCATCAATCTGTGTAAACCCTTTTCACGTTAAAATTTGTAGTCAAATACTAAAAAACTCTACGGTAGCTGTCTGTAGTGTTGTAGGTTTTCCACTCGGGTTAAACACAAAGGATATAAAAATCAAAGAAGCTCTACAGTCTGTAAAAGAAGGTTCACAAGAACTTGATATTGTTTGGAATATATCAGCTTTTAAAAGTAAAGATTATAGGTATGTGGAAGAGGAATTAAAAGAGATAATAAAAATCACACCAAAAATTATTCATAAAGTTATAGTTGAAACAGCTTACTTAACTCAAGAAGAAAAGAAGATAGCGTTAGATATAGTAATAAACTCCGGAGCTGAGTATATTAAGACAAGCACAGGTTTTGCAGATAAAGGAGCCGATTTACAGGATATTTTAATGTGGAGGGAGCTATCTCAAGGAAAGATTAAGATAAAAGCATCAGGAGGAATAAAAGATTTAAAAACAGCAGTAGAGTTTATAAAAGCAGGATGCGATAGAATAGGCACAAGTAGCGGTATAGAAATAATTCAGGAGGTAAAGGATGTACTCAGAGGAAACCCAAAGGAAACTTATTGAAAAAACAAGGGAGTTTTTAAATCTTGATATAAAATCAATTGATAGAAAAAAAGCAGAAAGTATAATAGAAGACTTAAGAGAAGTTATTAGATTTCATGACTGGAGATACTACGTTTTAGCTCAACCTGTAATATCTGATTATGAGTATGATAAACTTTTTAAACTATTAAAAGATATAGAAAGTAAATATCCAGATTTAATAACTCCAGACTCACCAACCCAAAGAGTTCCTTCTGAGATAACAAAAGTATTTCCACAAGTAAAACATCTTACTCCAATGTTATCTTTAGATAACTCTTACAATGAAGCTGACTTAAGAGATTTTGATAGAAGAGTAAGAGAGCTTACAGGACTTGAAAAGATTGAGTATGCAGTTGAACCTAAGTTTGACGGAGCTGGCATATCTCTTATTTACGAGAAAGACCTCTTTAAAAGAGGAGCTACAAGAGGAGATGGAGAAGTAGGAGAGGATATAACAAACAACCTAAAAGTAATTAAATCAATTCCTTTGTCTGCAAAATTTTCAAGCTACGGTATAGACAAAGTTGAAATCAGAGGAGAAGTGTTAATAAGAAAAGATATATTTAAAAGGATAAATGAACAAAGACTTGAAGAAGGTTTACCTCTTTTTGCAAACCCAAGAAATGCAGCTGCTGGTTCAATAAGGCTCCAAGACCCAAAAGAAGTTGCAAAGAGAGGACTTGAGGCTTTTGTTTATCAAATTACATACGCAGAAAAAGACGGTAAAAATTTACTTGGAACTGTCCTAAAAAAACATTCTGACAACATTAAAATGCTACATCTACTTGGATTTAAAACACCTTACGAAGTTTTAAAAGTGTGTAATGGTATAGACGAAGTAATTGATTACTGTAGAGAATGGGAAAGAAAAAGAGATAACTACCCTTATGAAATAGATGGAATGGTTATTAAAGTAAACGATATATCTCTTTATGAAAAGTTAGGTTTTACTTCTCACCATCCAAGATGGGCAATAGCTTATAAATTTAAAGCAAGACAAGCAACTACAAAGATAATAGATGTGGTTTTTCAAGTAGGAAGGACAGGAGCAATAACACCTGTTGCAAAACTGCAACCTGTAGAGATAGGAGGAGTAATTGTTTCATCTGTATCACTTTTTAACGAAGATTTTATTAGAGAAAAAGATATAAGAATAGGAGATACAGTTTTAGTAGAAAGAGCTGGTGATGTTATACCTTATGTAGTTATGGTTATAAAAGAAGCGCGAACAGGAAATGAAAAACCTATAGAGTTTCCAAAAAACTGTCCTTCTTGCGGCTCACCACTTGTAAAACCATTAGGAGAAGCTGTTTACAGATGTATCAACATTAACTGTCCAGCTCAAGTAATTGAAAGAATAATTCATTTTGCTTCAAAAGATGCAATGGATATAAAAGGACTATCAGAAGCAACAGTTAAAAAGTTTTATAAACTTGGACTTTTAAAAAGTATCCCAGATATTTACAGGCTTGATTTTAGAATTATAAAAAACATTCAAGGCTTTGGAGAAAAATCAGTAAACAACTTAAAACAAGCTATAGAAGAATCAAAAAATAGACCCTTATACAGACTTATTTATGGACTTGGTATAAGGTACGTAGGAGAAGTTACAGCAAAAACCTTAGCATCAGCTGTAAACTGCTTAGAAGACCTTAAGAATTTTACAATAACTGATCTAATGAAACTTCCTGATATTGGCGACAAAGTTGCGACAGAAATTTATAACTTTTTCCACAACGAACAAAACTTGAAAATGATACAGCAGTTAAAAGAGTTAGGCGTTAACGTATGTAATCCTAAAGAAGAGAAAAGAGGTAAGTTGGCAGGTTTAAACTTTGTATTTACAGGAGCATTAAAATGTTGTAGTAGAGAAAAGGCAAAAGAAATTGTGGAAAGTTTAGGAGGGAATGTCCTTGACACAGTCTCTAAAAAAGTCCATTACTTAGTAGTAGGAGAAGAACCGGGAAGTAAACTCCAAAAAGCACAAAAAATACCAACAATAAAAATAATAAATGAAGAAGAGTTTTTAAAGATGATAGGTCAACAATGAGAATATTTAAAGATAGAGAAGAAGCAGGAAAGCTTTTAGGAGAGTTTTTAAAAAGTTTTAACTTTGATAAAGAAAACAGTATAATTTTAGCTATCCCAAGAGGTGGAATTCCAGTTGCTTACCAAGTATCAAAAGCTTTAAATATACCATTCTCTTTAGTAATAGTAAAAAAGTTGGCACCTTTATCTGAACCTGAAGCTGCATTTGGAGCTATAGCACCTGACGGTACAATCTACATAGACGAACATTTAATGAGATACATGGGAGTATCAGAAGAAGAGTTAGAAATTGTCAAAGAAAAAGCCCTGTCAGAAATAAAAAGGAGAATTAAAGATTTTTTAAAAAACAAGGAACCTGATGTAAATGGTAAGGATGTTATCATCGTAGATGATGGTATAGCAACTGGCTATACAGCAATGGTCGCTGCAATGTATGTAAAGAAAAAAGGTGCAAATAATGTATACTTAGCTGTTCCAGTATGCCCTGCAGACAGTATAAGTAAAGTTAAAAAAGTTTTTGATGATGTGTTTTGTTTACATCCCGTAGAAACTCCATTTTTTGCAGTAGGCTCTTACTATCAAGATTTTCATCAATTGACAGATGAAGAGATGTATAAATTTGAATTTTGAATTTTAAAAAAGAAACTGACTTGCTTATGAGCTTAAAGATTGAAAACTACTTTAATATAGAATAATAACAAAAAAGTTTATTCAGTAAAACTGGAAAGTTTGATGAAGAGTTTTTAAAGATGATAGATTAATAATCTTGTATGATACAATAATTTTATCACAATGGTTGAGGGATGTTTTGATTATGCAACAAAAAGGAGCTAAAAAATCCATAGAGAAAGCATTGGACTTATTAGAAGCTTTAAAAGAAAAAGATAACTTAGGAGTTACAGAGCTTAGTAATATACTTGGATTAAACAAAAACAATGTATTTAGAATACTTGCTACTTTAGAGGTAAAAGGACTTATAGAACAAGATGAAGAAACAGGCAACTACAGATTAGGTGTAAAGACATTATATTTAGAGTACTCTTTTATTAAAAATCTAACAATTTTAAATCATTCAAAGCAGTTTATAAAAAACCTTAGGAACAAAACAAACGAGACTGTTTACCTTTCTATGCTTCATCAAAATGACGTTATATACTTTTACAGTAAAGAAAGTAAGTCCTCTGTTTTAGCAAAGTCAAGATTGGGAAAAAGATATCCAGCTCTTACCACTGCAGCAGGTAAAGCTATCTTAAGGGCAAAAAAAGAACCTTCTGAGATATTTGAAGTTGATTTTGAGGAGACAGAAAAAGAAGTTGTAGAAATAGCAACTGTAATAAGAGATGAGTCAGACCATCCTGTTGCCGGAATTTCTATAGTAGCTCCTGTATCAAGGTTGAATAAAAATAACTATGATGGATTATTTAAACATTATTTACTTGAAACAGCGAAAGAGATAACAAACATCAATAAAATCGTTCTCCCGTGATAAAGGATAACTTAAAAAATATTTTTATTGGTGGTTTATCTGGTTTCCTTTTGGCTTTATCTTTACCAAACTTTTTTATACCATTTTCTTTTTTAGTAGGTTTTTCTCTACTTTTTTACTTGATTGAAAGGCACTCTACAAAAGATATTTTAATCTACTCTTTTGTTGCTGGAATTGTATTTTCAATATTTTCTTTTTACTGGATTGTCTTTGCTCTTAGTTATTACGGTGGTATTAATTTAATTGTATCATCTGTTTTATTTTTGATATTCTCTTTTGCCTATTCTTTATACACTTTCGTCCTTTTTTCTTTTATTGGTAAAAAGGTTTATCAAAAATACTCTTTTTATGGATTTTTCCTTCTGCCGTTTATATGGGTTTTTTTAGAGTTTTTTAGGGAGTTTTTTCCTTTTAACGGCTTTAGCTGGAATCTTTTTGGTTATATGCTGTCTTACATAAATCCTGTCGCTCAGATTACTTACTACACAAGTGTATATGGACTTTCTTTTTTAGTTTTGTTTTTTTCTGTTAGTTTTTATCTTATGGTCTTTAAAAGAGATTACAGGTTTGTTGTTTTAAATGTTTTAAATATAATTATTTTTACCCTACTTTTAATATGGGGAAACCATAGGATAAACAGCTATACAGATACTGGAAAGTATTATAAAGTAGCAGTTTTACAAGGAAACGTAGATGAGTCTATGAAGTTAAAACCTACAAAAGAGATTAACATAAAGATAATAGATAAGTATATTCAACTTTTAAAACAGGCAAAAGAAAAAGGTGCAGATATAGCAGTCCTTCCTGAGTCAGCTCTGCCTTTTTTTCCCTATATAGACTCTTCTTTAAAGGACTACTTTTTTCAAAGATTTTCAGATATAAAAATTCCTATTCTTTCAGGATTTGATAATGTTTTACTTAAAGAAGATGGTGATATAGACAGAGTTTACAACTCACTGTTTTTAATAGATAAGGATGGTTTTTATGTAGATTACTACTCAAAGATTAAACTAGTTCCTTTTGGAGAGTACACACCTTTTAGAAACAGTTTTTTAGAGAGTATATTTACTTACCTTCAAGGAATAGATTTTAGTAAAGGAGAAGGTCAAAAACTACTGATTTACAAGGATATGAAAATAGCATCTTTAATCTGTTTTGAGTCTATTTTTCCTGATTTTGTCTCAAACTTTGTAAACAAAGGAGTAAACGTAATTGTTAACATTACAAACGATGGGTGGTTTGGCAAAACATCAGCTCCTTATCAACACTTTGAGATGGCAAGAATAAGGGCAATAGAGAACAACGTATATCTAATCAGAGCTGCAAACACAGGGATATCAGCAGTTATAAACCCAGTTGGATCTGTAAAATCTTTTATTCCTCTTTATAAAGAAGGGGTTTTAGTAGAAAAGGTTTACCTATCTTCTGGAAAAAGTTTTTACAATAGTTATAAAATGTATATCTATGTCGGATTTGTTTTTATTTTTGTTTTTTCTTTGTTTTTAGTTTACAGATTAAATCCCAAATAAAAGTACTAAAAAAAATTTTTATTTTCTCCGAATATAATATTAAGAAAATAAATCCTTTGAGGTTAATATGGGTATAAAGTTAGACTTTTTAAAGAAAACTTTGAAGGAAAATAGTGAGGTTAAACAAGACAGCATCCAAGGTAATTTAAGCGATAAAAAAGATTACTTTTTAGAGAAAGAAATGGAAACATTGAAAAAAAGGTGGGATATTCTAAAATATATAGAAAACTCTGGATTTAACATAGATTTTAAAAGTAGAGATATATCCCTTCTTCCTTCAATAGAAGATTTATCAATATCAAATATTAACGTTCAAGAAAAAGGGGAAACATATAAAAAGATATCAGATGTAAACCTTTTAAAATCTATTTTATTTAAGAAATAAAAATGTTAAAGAAACTTAAGTTCGAGTTAAATGAGGAAAATATATTAAAGTATATCTTATTTATATTACTTTTATTTTTAGGATTGATAATAATTTCTCCTTCTACACATGAAGCTCAAATTACTTTAGCAACAACTTTATTTTTTATAACATTATTTTTACTACATAAAAAAACAGAACTAGTAAAACTAGTTATAATATTTTTCGGAATTATAATATCTTTAAGGTACTTTTGGTGGAGAACCTTTAACACCCTTAACTTAGATGAAGGATTACTAAACGCTACTTTTTCTATTCTTTTGTATCTTGCAGAACTGTATTCAATAACCATACTTCTTCTAGGTAGTTTTATATCCCTTAGACTACTGGAGAGAGAACCTATCCCTGTAGAAAAGAGAGAAGATTATCCTACAGTTGATGTATTTATACCTACTTATAACGAGCCACCTGAAATTGTTATAACTACAGCCTTAGCAGCAGCATCTATGGACTATCCACAAGAAAAGTTTAAAGTATATATATTGGATGATGGAGGAACAGCTCAGAAATTAAACGACCCGGACCCAGACAGAAGAAGAGAAAACTACGAAAGAGCTATGCAACTGAAAAAGTTTGTTGAAGATTATAACGGAAATATCTACTATTTAACGAGAGAGAGAAATTTACACGCAAAAGCTGGAAATATAAACGAAGCTCTGAAAAAAACAAATGGAGATTTAGTACTTATTTTAGACTGTGATCACGTTCCAGCAGAAGATTTTCTAAAAAGGACTGTCGGATTTTTTAACAGATATCCAAAATTATTTTTAGTACAGACACCACACTCTTTCTATAATCCAGATCCTATAGAAAAAAACTTAGGGATATTTAAAATTGTACCGTCAGAAGCTGATATGTTTTATAAGCACATACAAAAAGGATTAGATTTCTGGAGTGCATCCTTTTTCTGTGGTTCTGCTGCAATTTTAAGAAGAAAATATTTAAATGAAGTAGGTGGAATTCAGGGTACAACTATTACAGAAGATGCAGAAACTGCCTTAGAATTGCACTCAAGAGGTTATGACAGTGCTTACTATGCTAGACCTATGATATACGGTCTTCAACCTGAAACCTTCTCTGCATTTATAGTTCAAAGGACAAGATGGGCTCAAGGGATGATTCAGATTTTTTTACTTAAAAACCCTCTACTAAAAAAGGGTTTAAGATGGTATCAAAAGCTTTCTTACTTAAATGCTAATATTTTTTGGTTTTTTGGATTTGCAAGGTTTATTTTTTTAATAGCACCTGTGCTTTATCCAATATTAGGAGCAAAAATTTACAATGCCTCGTTAGAGGATGCTATGGTATATGCTATACCACACTTTATTTTTTCTGTTATGGTGTCTTACTATCTATATTCTAAAGTAAGATGGAATTTCTTCTCCGAAATATATGAAGCTATACAATCTATATTTATTCTACCTGCCATAGTTAGTGTTATTTTATCACCTAGAAAACCTACTTTTAAGGTTACTCCAAAAGGGGAAAATTTGGAAGAAGAGTTTTTAACACCATTTTATAAACCTGTTTACATACTATTTCACATAATCGTTATATCTTTCTTTTTTAGCGTATATAGATGGATTAACTTTCCTGACGAAAGAGGTACAGTTTTAGTTGTTTTATCCTGGCAGATTTTTAACTTTTTCATACTTGGATTAGGTATCAGTATACTACTTGAAAAACCTCAAAGAAGAAAAGCCTTTAGGATACCTTCAAATGATGAAGCTTTTGTTTTTACTGAAAACCACACTTTTTCTGGAAGGGTTAGAGACATATCTTTAACTGGTATATGGATAGAGACAGACCAAGATATTACAGAGTATTTAAAGTTAATTAGGGATAATCATATAAAAGTTATGATTAAAGATTTGGATAATATAGCCTTTTACTTAGATGCAAAGGTTGTAAATGCAAACAGTAAAAATATAAGAGCTCAGTTTTTAAAGACGAATGAGTTAGTAAATATTGCTAAGTTAGTTAAAGTAGTGTACGCAGACAGCTCAAGGTGGGAAATATTTAGAGAAGAGTTAACAATGGGGCCAATAAGAACTTCTATTTTCTTAACAAAACTTTTCTTTAAGACATTTTCCAAATCTTATACCGTTGCGACAAAAGAATTTCTAAAAGAAATGAAACAGATAGATTATAAAAGTTTATTGTATAATATGGTAAATTTACCATTTAAGTATATAAAAACTTTATTTAGCCAATTTTATTTTAAATACTTAAAAGAAATTAAAGTTAAAAATAACTGAACCTTAAGGAGATTGTTATGGATTTACTCAAAAAGAAAAAAGATGTTACAACATCAAAACCTAATTTAATAACGGACCAAAAAAGTGTTATATCTTATCCTGAAAACTTGAATGTAGAAGACTTGAAATATAACTCTTTGTTTTCAGTACTTGTTTACACACTTCAATCAGTTGTAGAGGAAAAAGATTATAACGAGTTTATGTCTATGTATTTTGAAAATTTTTATGAAAGGAATAAAGAATTTTTAGAAAATCTTAAAAATTTAGGTGAAGGAGATTTAGAAAAAATTTGGATTTTAGTAAATAAATTTTTAAGCTTACACAGTCTTGGTTTTTCTAAAATTGTTGTAGATTTAAGTTCTAAAAAAATAGAAATTTATCACTGGAATTCTCCTTTTGTTAAGTTAAATAACTCAACTGAAATAAGAAAAACCTGCAAATTTTTAGCTGAGTTTTACTCTAAGGTTCTATCCTTAATATTTGATGAAGAAATAAACTTAGAAGAGAGGATATGTGCTAATGAAGAAAAAGGTGACTATTGTATATTTAGTATGGCTTAGTTTTTTTACTTTTCTTATTAACAGTGCTTACGGTAAAGAAATAGTAGTTCCTCTTAAAGATATTGCTTTTCAAAATCCCATGTTAAGAAGTATAGAAGCTGAGTATACAGTGAAAATTCCCATATCTTCAAGGTATTTGGTTAAAAATTTATTTCTACACTTAGAAGTTGAAAAATCTAGAGCGTTAGTTAAAGAAAGAAGTAGTATAGCATTGTTTTTTAACAATAAGCTTGTTTTACAAAAACCTTTTGATCCACTACTAGATATAATGATAATAGAAACTAATCTACCTACCGTAAATTTAGAACCGTTTAATGATTTAAAAATATCTGCTATTCATCATTATTGCTTAAACTGTTGTGAGTTTGAAGGAAGTCCGGAACTTTGGTCTAAATTAGATTTAGAAAATAGCTACATAAAAATTACTTACGATGAAAAACCTATCTTGGAGGACACATTACTAATAAGAGACTACGTACTTGACCAAAAACTTTTTAACCCTATAAATGTAGGTATAATTACGGAGAATAAAGAAGACTCTTATCTATCATTAGCAGCAAGACTTGCTGGATACATAGGTAGCTACTTAAGGTATAGGAGAGTAAAGATAGATTATTTAAATAAAATTCCTGAAGATAAAGATGTTTTTATAATAGGATCTAAAAGCTTTGTGAAACAGATTTTAAATCTTCAAGATGAAAGAAGAATACCAGATATAGCTGTATACCCAAATCCTTTTGATATTACAAAAGCTGTTGTCGTAATAACAGGAAACAGTTATGATCGAATTTTAAAGAGTTTAAACAGTTTTATGAGTGTTAAGGAAAATGTATACACAGGAAAAGATTATAACATTCTAAATATAAAACAAGCAGATTTATCAATTTACAACACCGCTATGTTTATACCTCTTGGCAAAAAAGTTTACTTAAGTGAATTAGGTTATGATGATTTTAAATTTAAAGGTATATATCCACCACCTGCAGTAGTAGAGTTTAGAATACCTCAAGGACTATATATTCAGAAAAATAAAAAGATAAAGTTTCATTTTGCATACAACTATGGAGCTGGTGCCAGAGAGGATTCAGTTATAAATATATACTTAAACGATAAGTATATAACCTCATTAAAGATTGAAAAGAAGTATGGAACAGTGATGGAAGAAAAAGATATAGATATACCTGCTTACCTTTTACAACAAGGCTTAAATAAATTAAAAATAGAATATGCTATAATGGCACCTGGAGGAGGTTTCTGTATATCACCTAACATAGAAGCTCTTAGAGGTACTTTCTTTACTTCTAAATCTTACATTGAGATTCCTAAAATGCCATATTGGTTTGAGATGCCTTATCTTGAATATTTTGTAGATTCAGGCTTCCCCTATTCTATGCAAGCTGATTTAAGTGATACTGTGTTTTTAATAAATGAAAAAAATGATACTATTATATCTTCTTTGTTGACTTTATCTTCCTATCTTGGGTCCAGGTCTTTAAGCCCTTATGTTAACCTCAGAGTTTATAGTTATATAAACGAGGATGTAAAATCAAAACACATAATATACGTAGGAAGAAGTATACCTTTGGAGCTTCAATCTAAATCGCCTATAAAGATAACAGAAAACATAGATTTATCTGTACCTATATTTAAAAGTATCTTTAATGGTAGTTTTTTAAAAAAATTAAAAAAGGATAAATCTAATATAGCTAACCTTAACTATCTTAACACCCTTACTAATCAAGTATTTTTCATAATGTTCCAATCACCTTACGATAGTCAAAAAGTTGTTACGGTACTTTACTCTCCAAATTTAAATGGTATAGAGAAAGCTTCTTATATGTTATATATACCAAAATTTGCTGGGCAGGTAAAAGGGGATATTGCTATATGGGACTTTTATGTCAACCAGTTCTTCAGTGATAATATTAGTGAAAAATTTTATATAGGGAACTTACCATTTTTTGAAAGGCTTATATTTGAATTAGGATTTTCACCTATGAAGTTAGCCTTGGCGGCAGTAATTTTAACAATAATTCTTTCTTTGGTAGTTAAGAAAATTTTAGATTATAGAGAAAAGAGAAGATTAGACGGTGAAATATGATGAAAAGGTTGTTAATAATTTTTTCAGTGCTTGGTTTTTTAGGCTTTTCAAATGGACAGGAGATTCTAACATGGCAGAACTACAAAAACAAGTATATACCTAATGGAAGTTATGTAATAGATCCTTACAATGAAAACCGGGTTACATCTGAATCTCAAGGTTACGGTATGATACTCGCCATTTTAAACGATGATAAAACAACTTTTGATAACCTTTGGCAGTGGACTAGGAAAAACCTTCAAAGAGAAGATTATCTTTTCTCATGGCTTTGGAATGATGAAGTAAAAGATAAAAATAACGCTACAGATGGAGACTTCTTAATTGCTTATGCATTGTTGAAGGCATACGAAAAGTGGGGAGATAAGGCATATAAAGATGAAGGAGAGAAAATTTTCAATTCTTTGAAGAATTTGATAGTTATTGTAAAAGATAATAAGTTGAAAGATAACTACTTACTTTTACCTGCTACTTACGGTTTTTCTAACGAAAAGTATGATATAGTTATATTTCCTTCTTATTATATAACTTTTATACTTAAAGAATTGTCTTACAAAGATAACCTTTGGAAGGGAGTGTATAACTATACTAAAAACATTTTGTTTAAAACCATACTATCCACAAACTTGAAATTCAACTTAATAGAGAAAAAACTTATTCCTATAAGTCCTGTTAATCTTGATGTTTACAGAGTTATACCTTATACATACATGGCTAAGGAGAGTCTGGAAGACTTAAAAACATCTTTCTCTGAAGTAGATTCTTTTTTTAAAGCAAAAGGTTATATTCCTTTTAACTATAACTTGGGAAGTTTACAGCAAGAAGTAAGTGAATCACCATTTTGTGTTTATAGATTTTTTTATTTACTGTACAATGATGAAAAATATTTAGAAAGGTATAAAGTTTTAAAGAATAACGATAAAAATAATTATTTTTGTGATACTTTTGAACTTTTTTTGGATTAAGGTGATGAAATGCGTAAAATAGGTACAATTTTAACTATTTTAACGTTTAGTTTACTCGCTTACAGCCAAGAGTATCAACTCATAGTTGTTGTAAAAGATAATAAAGATTTTCAAAGATTAAACGATTTAGGATTTAAAAAATGTCAAAAATTAAATACTTCAATGTATGTATGTGCAAAGTCTGACAATATAAATTATGTTCTACAGCTTAGAGATTTTCTTGAGAAAAATGGTTTTAGAGCTTCTGTTTCAAACTCTACCCAATCACCGGCTAAATCTCAAGAAAAATCCGAAAAAGTTGAGAATATAAATATTGGCACTTCCAAAGACACACCAGTTTTAAAAGATAAACAAAACCAAACTATTAAAAAAGTAGTACAGGAAGAAAAATCTGAAGGAAAAAAGTCTTTTAATCTTTCAAAAGAAGTTGAACCCATGTACGAGGAACTTAACGCAGGTAATTATAGTAAAGCATTAGAAATAGCAGAAAATTTAAAAGAAACTCCTTATAAAAATGATGCAAAGTTTGTTATAGGATTAATTAATCTAAAAAATGAGAACTTTGAAAAAGCTTGTAGTGTATTTAAGGAAATTCAAAATGTAAAACCAGAAGCAAAAAATTTGGTAAAAGATTCGTGTTATGTTTATCATATGAAATTAGGTTATGAATACCTAGAAAAAAATGATCTAAAAAGAGCTTATGAAAACTTTAAATTAAGCTTATCTTATAAAGATAATGTAGAGTCAAAAATAGGTATATTCTATACATATCTAAGGCAAAAAGATTTAAAAGAAGCTGAAAGGGAAATAAAAAGTCTTTATAACAAGTATCCAAACGATAAAAAAGTAATTCAAGCTTATATTGATTATCTAATAGAAACAAATCAAATTGATGAGCTTAGAAAATTTGAGAATTATTTAACTGAGGAACAAAGAATTACTTTAAAAAGTAAGTCGTTTTACAAAGATTTAGATAGCATTAAAAAGTATATAGATGCAGGTGAGTACGAGATTGCAGAAAGTAAGTTGAAAGAGTTATATTTACAAAATCCAAGCAATATTTACGTTCTTTTGAATTTAGGTTATCTGTACTTAAAAAAAGAAGATCTTGAAAAAGCTGAAAGTTACTATAGAAACGTTCTTTTTATAGACAGTAAAAACATAGATGCTTTAAAGGGTTTAAAAGCTGTTTATATAAAAACTCAAAGGTACGAGGAAGCTCTAGATTTAATAGAAAAACTAAAAGCTTTAGGAGTTTACGATCAAGACGAAAAGAAGATTAAAGAGTTAATACTAATATCAAAAGCTCAAGAAGAGTATAAAAGAAAGAATTTAGATTTAGCAGAAAAGTACGCATTAGAAGTTTTAGAGTTAAACAAGAATAATCCAGTTGCATATCCAATTTTAGCAAATGTTTATAAAGACAGAAAAGATGAAAAAAAGTTTTTCCAGTATATAACAAAAGCTTACCAATTAGATCCAAATAACACTGGTATAAAAATAGCATATCTCTATGGACTTACCAATCTAGGACTATTTGACCAAGTAAAGACTATACTATCTACGATCAATCCGAAGAATTTATCCCAAGAAGAAAAGGATCAATTAAAAGAGTTTTACCAAGTATTTTATGGAAAACTTGCTTCTTATTACTTAAACACCAAAAATTACTCAAAGGCAAAAAGAGTAGCATTAGAAGGACTGGAGATCTTCCCGAACGATAGTACACTACTGCAAGTTTTAGGTTGGTCTTGCTATAATCTCAAAGATTACAAATGTAGTGAAAAAATATTTAACCAACTACTTTTGTTTAATCCTGAAGATGAAAACGCAAAGTTAGGTTTAGCATACACTTACTTAAATCTAAAAAAAGTTAAAGATTTAGAAAACTTGCTTAGTAGTTTAGAAAAATCAACAGATAAGAATATTTTAAAAGAGTTAGCTACGATTTACTACTCAATGGGAAGATACAAAGATGCAGAAAGGATCATAAAAAAGTATGAAAGTACATATGATACTAAACCAGTTGAAGAAAATATAGAAAAACAACCTATCTATAAGAAGCCAGCACCTATAGAAAAAAGAGAAAGAGAAGTTCCTTTTATACTTGATGAAGATTCTAACTCTCACCTTCAAAATGAAAAAAAAGAATATATCACTACTGAGAATAACGATAAATTTGAAAAATTAAATCAAAGTGATCTTGACAAAAGAAAATATAACTCCGAGGTAGAAATAGTTGATAGAGATGAAAGATTTTTAACTCAAGATAACTCTGAGAAAAAAAAAGATAAGCTTGAAATAGAGGAGATTAAACAAAAAATTAAATTACAAGAACAAGATTATGTTAGTAATGTGGTTTTAGGAGTAAAGTTTAGAGATAAAAGTGGAGAGAGTGGCAAAAGTAAACTTACAGACACTTCACCTTTTTTAAAGCTAAACTACTACTTTAATGAAAACTTAATGGTTTATGTGGGAACTTATTTTACAAATTTAGATTCCGGAACTTTAAAGGATTACAACAATTTTGGAACCCCTCAAAATATAACTATTTTAAGATCTGTACCTTCATCTTACTCTGGTATAGAACCTTTTGCAGGGTTTAGTCTAAACAGTAACTATTTTGACTTAAATGGAAACGTTGGCTTAACACCAAAAGTTAACAACGGTATAAACTCTAAATTTATTTATGATATTGAAGGAAAGTTAAAAACTACAAATAACAAAATAAGCATAGGATTGTATCAAAGACCCATAAGAGATTCTATTCTATCCTATGTAGGAACAGCTGACCCATATTCATACAAAAACTGGGGAAGAGCTGTAGGAACAGGAGTAAAGGCTTCTTACGAACAATCTATTGATGAAAAAGGATCATTTGTTTATACTCAAGCTAGCATTGAGAAGATAAAAGGACAAGACATACAAGAAAATACAAACATAAACTTAATAGTTTTACCTAAAATCTTTGCTGGTAAACTTATTGGAGATAAAGACTATTTGGGGCTTTTCTTTTTGTATAGTAAATACTCTAAAGACCAAGATTGCTACTACTACGGTTGTGGAGGATACTTCTCACCAAAAAATATGTTTATAGTTGCACCTATGCTTGAAGGTTTTTACTTTATGAACGAAAGATTTGGCATTCACTATAAAGTATTTTTAGGTGGCTTATTATTAAAAAATAACGATAAATCAAGTACAGATTTGGCTTTCGATGGTTATTTAGGAGGAGTGTACATGCTTAGAGATAACATTTTTCTAAACTTGGCAGGAGAGTATAGAAAAACATCTAAATATTCTGAGATCTTTACATCTGCTTACTTACAATACTTCTTTGGTAAAAGATACAACATTACTGAAAACGATTTACTCAAATTAGAAAAGGAGATTTATAAGAGATGATTAATATAACAGTAGGATCTTTCAAAGGAGGTGTAGGAAAATCTACAGTAGCTTTAAACTTCGCTTACGAGCTATCTAAATATTATAAAGTCCTTCTTGTAGACACAGACCCTCAAAACAGTTTAGCATTTTTTTTATGTCAAGAATTTAAAAAAGGATTTTCTGAGATACTGTTTGAAGGAGAAAACTCAGAAGGATTGGTTAAAACTCCTTTTTTAAAAGAGAATCCTAATTTCTA
The DNA here is from genome assembly GCF_000021545.1 of Sulfurihydrogenibium azorense Az-Fu1. NCBI lineage: Bacteria > Pseudomonadati > Aquificota > Aquificia > Aquificales > Hydrogenothermaceae > Sulfurihydrogenibium > Sulfurihydrogenibium azorense. The sequence goes on along the minus strand of NC_012438.1, from coordinate 1,276,799 downwards.
CTTTTTACCAACAGGAGTTTTTTGTATAAAGAATCCTATATTGTATGAAGATGGCTTTACTGTTGACTTAGTTGGAAAGTTTTTAACTAACATTAGCAAGTTTAACTTTGATTTTGTAGTTTATGACACTCCTCCTAGAATATCAAAACACATAGAAACCCTTTTAAACGTATCAGAAGACTTTTTAATGGTTTTAAACCCAGACCCTGCCACTTACTCTTCTTTGAAGATATTTCTACAATTTATTCAAAAAAGTGGAATCAAATCAGAAATATATACCATTATAAATAAAACAGAGCCCACATTAATAAGTGAAGATTTTACCCGCTTAATTGTAGCCGAACTAAACAAGAAAAATATTTTAGGTATATTACCAACAGATAAACAGGTTTCAGAGTCTCAAGGTAAATGTAAACCTATTATAATGTACAACCCTGAAGCACCGTTTTCTATTTTCTTAAAAAAGGCAGTCTTAAGTTATATAAATTCAAAGTGAAGAATCTAAAAAATAATTTATAATGTATTTACACTTTTCAGCAGGAGTAAAAGTTGATAGTTTTTGACAAGGAAAAAGTAGAAAGCACGTTAAGAAAGTATTTAGACTCTTCAGTTGACTTTATTTTACAAGTTGGTGGATACATACTTGACGGTGGTGGAAAAAGAGTTAGACCTTACCTTGTTTTAAAATTTGCAAGTATGATAAGAGGGTACAATAAAGAGGAAGACTACATATTAGCATCTGCTTTAGAGTACCTTCATACTGCATCACTTTTACACGACGATGTTGTTGATGAGTCTGAAAAGAGAAGGGGAAGACTTACAGCAAACAGAGTTTTTGGAAACGATACAACCGTCTTAGTTGGTGATTACATGTATGCAAACGCCCTTTACCTTTTTTCTATTTACGGTGATATAGATATGATTAAAAACGTTAGCGATAGTGTAAAAAAGATGGCAGAAGGACAACTGTTAGAACTAAAAAAAATAGCTAACTTTGACACTACCTTTGATGATTACTACAAAATTGTATTAGGAAAAACTGCAGTCTTGTTTGGGAGCTGCTGTTATGTAGGAACAGCACTTGCTAGTGAAGATAAAAATCTTAAAGAAAATGCTTACCAGTACGGTGTTAACTTAGGTGTTGCCTTTCAGATAGTAGATGATATTTTAGACTACGAAGGAGATGAAGAAAAAGTAGGTAAAAGTCTTATGAATGACCTTAAAGAAGGGAAGATAACCTATCCACTACTTGTAGTTAAAGACATTTTAAACAAAGAAGATAAGGATTTTATCAAATCTGTTGTCCTAGATAAAAATCCCTCTGTAGAGAGCCTTCTTAAGGCTAAAAAAATTGTTGAAGATTACGGTGGGATAGAAAAAGCAAAAGCAGACGCAGAAAGTTATGTGAGAAAAGCCATTGAAAATTTAAAAGATTTCCCTGATAATAAAGATAAACAAGACCTTATTAACCTTGCCCATTACATTGTTAAAAGAGAAAGTTAGGAGGTGTTTTTTATGTATAGAACTTTACTAAAATCAAAAGTACACAGAATAAAGATAACAGGAGCTGACCTTCATTACGAAGGAAGTTTAACGTTAGATGAAGCTATAATGGAAGCTGCAAACCTTATACCTTTTGAGAAGATAGAGGTTTATAACGTAAACAACGGTCAAAGATTTTCTACTTACGTTATACCGGGTGTTAGATACTCGGGGGAATGTATTTTAAATGGTGCAGCTGCAAGACTTGGGCATTACAATGACATTATTATAATAGCTTCTTACGCAGCAGTTAACGAAAAAGATTTAGAAAACTTCTATGTTGACCTTGTATATATTGATGAAAATTCAAACACAATAAAAGAACATAAAAGAGTCAAAGCGTTAAATAGTAAAGTTTTAACATCTGTTGACGAATAAGTATATAAAACCCTATTAACTTGGATAGATTGTGAAATTAAAAGTAGTAGTATACTTCTTATTAATAAGTTTTGTTTTAACATCCTGCTCAGTCCAAGTTAGAGATGTAAAGACAACTACTAAACCGCCTTCTAAAAAAACTTACTCTACAGTTAAACTCCCTGATACACCTAAAACAAAACAAAGCACTAATCCTATAAGGGAAGATAAAATTAATTATTTTGATTCAAAAGCAATAATAGAAGCTGTTAATTATGGACTAAGTGAAAGTGATAAAAATTATATAACTCAAGAAGCACAGATACTTGGTATAGAAGTTCCAAGAGATGAAGATGTAGAATACTTTATAAACTACTTTACTACTACTAAAAAATCCTTTACAGAGAATGCACTAAAAAGGGCAAACTACTTTTTACCTATGGTTAAAAGAATTTTCTTACAAGAAGGACTTCCACAAGAGATAGCTTACCTTGCTGTTGTAGAAAGTGGGTTTAATCCTTATGCTACCTCTCCTTCAAACGCAGCAGGTATATGGCAGTTTATCCCATCTACAGCAAGAAGGTTTGGACTTAGAATTGATGAGTTTGTAGACGAAAGAAGAGACCCTTACAAATCTACTGTAGCAGCTGCCAAATACCTTAAATCCCTCTACAGTATGTTTGGAAATTGGGAACTTGCCATTGCAGGTTATAACTGTGGAGAAAAATGTGTTGCAAAGAGATTAGAAGCTTACAACGGTATAACCTATAAAGATATAAAAGATTACCTTCCTTCTGAAACAAGGGAATACGTTCCAAGGTTTTTTGCCATTCTTCTTATAGCAAACAACCCAGAGAAGTACGGTTTAGATACAAGGTCTAACATTTACGATGTTATAAACTTTACAGCTGATAAAGAGATAAACCTTTTGGATTTAGCTAAAGAAAAAAATATAGATTACGATATACTAAAGTTTTACAACGCCCATCTTAAAACAGACGTTGCCTTTGAAGGAATAAACATAAATTTACCTAAGATAGACACCGCAAGCTTTGACAGAAGATTTATAACATCTCCACCACCTAAAATGTATGCTAACAATAGAAAACCAAGAGAAAGTCCTAAAACCATACCAGAGCCTAAACAAGAAAACATTGTTGTTAGTCTTATAGAATCTGATAAAGACAAACCTGAGATTATAAAAGCTAGTTATAAAGTTAAAAAATACATAGTTAAACCCGGAGACACACTTTACAGTATAGCAAAAAGATATGGAACTGATGTTGAAACAATCAAAAGATTGAATAACTTAGAAGATAACACAATTTCTGTAGGAATGGAGTTGACAGTACCTTGATTAAAAGAAGAAAGACAAGACCTGTTTTTGTAGGAAACGTTAAAATAGGAGATGGAGCTCCTATAGTTGTCCAGTCCATGACAGACACTAAAACCCACGATATAGAGGCCACTTTAAACCAGATAAACAGACTTGCAAAAGCAGGTTGTGAGATAATAAGGGTTGCAGTCCCCAGAGAAGAAGACGCTTTAGCCCTACCTGAGATAGTTAAAAACTCACCTATTCCTGTAATAGGAGATATACATTTTTCTCCTAGAATTGCAATGCTGTCTTTAGAAAGTGGTATACACGGAATAAGACTTAACCCCGGAAATATAAACGACGAAGGAAAGATAAAAGAGATTTTACAAGAGTGTAAAAAAAGAAACATTGCTGTAAGACTTGGAGTTAACTCAGGTTCACTAGAAAAAAGACTTTTAGATAAGTATGGTTATCCGTCAGCCCAGGCTCTGGCAGAAAGTGCACTGTACTGGTCAGAGTTTTTTGAAAAGGTTGGGTTTACAAACTTTAAAGTCTCTATAAAAGGCTCTGATGTTCTTCAAAATGTAGAAGCAAACAAAATTTTTGCAGAAAAAACAGATATACCACTCCACGTTGGTATCACAGAAGCAGGACCAAAGGATAGAGGATCTATCAAGTCAGCTGTAGGTCTTGGAATTCTATTTTACTTAGGTATAGGAGATACTGTTAGGGTATCATTAACAGCAGACCCTGAAGAAGAGGTTAAAGTTGCATACCAGATACTTCAATCTCTTGGACTTAGAAGGAAAGGAGTAGAGATAGTCTCCTGTCCTACCTGTGGAAGAATAGAAGTTAACCTTCCTGAGGTAGTAAAACAAGTTGAAGAAAAACTCTCAGGAATAGATAAACCCTTAAAAGTTGCTATAATGGGATGTGTTGTAAATGCTATAGGAGAAGCAAAAGAAGCTGATATAGGGCTTGCCTGTGGTTATAAGTCTGCTATACTGTTTAAAAATGGTCAGCCAATCAGAAAAGTATCAGAAGAAGAGATGGTAGATGAACTTTTAAAAGAAATATCCCAGATGGATATAAAGTAAATGGAGGAAAAACAGGCTCTACTCTTTTACACAGCAGGCTTGTTTGACAGTGGAGGAAAAATCTCTTTTAGAAAAGACCAAAGGTCAAAAACATCAATTTATCTTCATATAACATTAAAGGCAAAATCTCAAGATGCACTAAAACCTATAAAGGAAACTTTTGGAGGGAGTTTAAGAAAAAACAGAAAAAAAGTTTACCTTACACTTACCCATAAAAAAGCAAGAGATTTTTTAAAAACTATAAAAGATTATACCGTCTCAAGTAGAGAAGAGATTGAAAATGCTTTAAAATTGTTTGAAGTAAAATTTTCAAACCAGTTTGAAAAAGAGAGAAGAAAGAAAGTCTTGAAAGATGTAGTAAAGGAGTTTAAAAACACTAAAGTAAAACATGGCAGGAGCTCTGTAAGAAAATTTGTAGAGGGTTAGGAAAATGAATTGGATAGAGAAAGAGTTTAATCTAAAAGGTATAGCAACAGACGTTAACACTTTTGAATGGGAAGAAGAAGACTGGGTCAACAAAGCTCCCGTTGTCCTAACAAAAGTAGCCAAAAGACCGGGAGGATTTACTCTCTATATGAAGTCAATAACCCAAGAACTTGAGTGGTACTTTTCAAAAGGTCTTACAAACATCTTTTTTAAAGATGATGGGAAAACTTTAAGAATAGAACATGAAGATGGAACGTACTATGTTGACTTACAACCAAGTCAAGAACTTTACGAATTTTTAAAAGAGTTTATTTAGGAGGAAGAGAATGTTTGATTTAGTTTTGAAAAACGGCTACATTTTAACGATGGATGAAAACTTTACAGAGTACAAAAACGGCTATGTAGCCATAAAAGATGGAAAGATTGTAGAAGTAGGAGAAGGAAAGTCAGAGTTTGAAGCTAAAGAAGTGATAGACCTAAATTCAAACGTAGTAATACCTGGATTAATCAACACCCATACCCACGCAGCTATGACACTACTTAGAGGGTATGGAAGTGATAACCCCTTAAAGGTTTGGCTTGAACAGTACATATGGCCAGTAGAAGGAAAGTACGTAAGTTACGAGTTTGTAAAAGATGGCACTGATTTAGCCTGCTATGAGATGATAAGAAATGGTATAACATGTTTTGTAGATATGTACTTTTACGAAGATGCAGTTGCCCAGTCTGTAAAAGAAGCAGGAATGAAAGCAGTTTTAACAACAGGTATACTTGACTTTCCAACACCAGCAGCAAAAACCCCTGAAGAAGGAATACAAAAAACTAAAGATTTTATATTAACCTACAGACAAGATAAAAATATATTTCCAGCAATTGGTCCCCATGCACCCTACACCTGTAGTCCAAACACTTTAGTAAAAGCCATGGAAGTCGCTATAGAGTACAACGTTTTATACCATATTCACGTCTCAGAAACACAGCATGAAGTACAAGAGATTAAAAACAGGTACGGAAACACACCAGTCAAACATTTAGACAGTATAGGCGTTTTAAATGAGAGAGTTTTAGCTGCACACATGGTTCATCCTACAGAAGAAGAGATAGAGCTTCTATCAGAGAAAAATGTAAAGATAGCCCACTGTCCAGAAAGTAATCTAAAACTTGCATCAGGAATAGCACCCATTCCTAAGATGTTAGAAAAGGGAGTAGTTGTATCCCTTGGAACAGATGGGACAGCTTCCAACGACGACTTAGACCTTATAGGAGAAGCTTCTACAGCTGCAAAGCTACATAAAGGATACAACTTAAACCCTACAGTTTTACCTGCCAGACAAGTTTTAGCTATGATTACAAGACAAGGTGCAAAAGCAGTAATGATGGAAGACAAAATAGGAAGTATAGAAGTTGGGAAAGATGCAGACATAGTTGTCATAGATGTAAATCAGCCACACCTACAGCCACTTTTTGACCCTTACACCCAAATTGTTTACTCAGCAAAAGGTTTAGACGTTGACACTGTAATAATAAATGGGAAGGTTGTGATGAAAAATAAAGTAGTTCAAACAGTAGAAAAAGATAAGGTACTATACATAGCTAAAAAATGGAGAGAAAAAATACTAAATGGTTAAAAAAGTAGTAATCCTTGGCATTGTATTAGCTTTAATACTTTTAGGTTTGTTTTTTTACAAAAAAAATAACAGTTATCAAACATACAAAGTAGAAAAAAGACAGGTAGTAAAATCTGTTTACGCATCAGGATACATAGATACATCAGATTTAGTAGTAGTAAAGTCAGAAGTATCTGGATACGTTGAAAAAATGTACATAAAAGAAGGAGATACAGTAAAAAAAGGTCAGCCAATAGCCAAAATATCAAACCAAACTATCTATGAAAACATAAAAGACATAGATTACCAGATTGCATCTATAAGAGAGAAACTCTTAGAAAACTCACCTTTCCAAAGAGAAAACCAAGCCCAGATAGAGATAAAAAGGCAAGTCTATGAAAATGCAAAAAAAATATACGAAAGAAGAAAAGCCCTTTTTGAAAAAGGTCTTATATCTAAAGAACAGTTTGATGAAGTTGCAAAAAACTTAGAAGTTGCAGAGAAAGATTACAAAAAACAGCTTGAGCTTTACAAAGACACACTCCAAGACCTTAACTTTCAACTAAAAAGCCTATCTGCAAAGAAAAATTCACTGGAAAAAGAACTTGACAAGTACATAGTAAAATCTCCTACAGACGGTAAAGTTTTAAGAAAATTTTTAAACGAAGGAGATTACGTAAACTCAATGACCCAGTTTAACCAGATAGTCTCTATAGGAAATCCAAACAAAATAGAAACAGTCTTACTTGTTGATGAAGAGTACATTCCAAAGATAAAAGAAGGTATGGAAGTTTTAATAAAGTTGGACTCCTACCCTGATAAAGTTTTTACAGGAAAGATAAAAACTATAGAACTCCAATCAGACAGAAACTCAAGAACCGTCAAGGTTAAAGCAGATGTTAACTATGACCTACCAGTTGTTGTAAACATGACAGTAGAAGGAAATATAATTCTATCAAAGGAAGAAGGTATATTTATCCCAAAAGAGTTTATCTCAGAAGGTAGAGTAAAAATCCTTCAAGGAAACCAAGTAAAAGAGATAAATATACAGACTGAAAGTGAAGATTACAACGGCTATGTAAAAGTTTTAAAAGGCTTGAAAGAAGGCGATACACTGGTTATCGGAAAGTAAGATGTACCATGTAATTTTTCTATCTTTAAAACTTATGTTTGAAAGAAAAAGACAAACCTTTGTATCGATAATTGGAGTATCTATTGGAGTTGCTGCATTTATCGTTATGGCGTCCTTGATGAACGGCTTTCAAAAGTACTTTATAGAACAAGCCATAGACCTAAACGCCCACATTACCTTAAAAGTAAAACCAGACAACAACCCACAAGAGATAGTAAAACTGTTTTTTGGTAGAGATACTATCGCAAAAGTTTACGGATACAAACCAAAAGAAGAAAAAGACAAAATAACAAACTACAAGTACATAATAGAAAAGTATAGCCCCAGTAGTGATATACTTGGCATAGCTCCCCACCTTACAAGTCAAGTTATAGTAAGGTACGGTACTGTAGAAAAAGCAGGAAATTTAATAGGAATAGACCCTGTATTAGAGAGAAGAGCTTCTGTCATAGATAAATTTATTACTAACAAAAGGTTAAATGACCTTCTCTCCGATAGAAACGGTGTGATACTGGGTAGATTACTTGCAAAGGATTTAGGAATAGATGAGATTGGTAAAAAAGTGATAATTACAACACCTAACGGTAATCAACAGATATTTAAGGTTATTGATTTTTTTGAATCAGGTATAACAAACTTAGATCAAACGAGAGTTTATGTAAACTTAAGAACTGCCCAGTCCATCTTAGAAAGACCCAATGAAGTTAATGAGCTAATATTTAAGATAAAAGATGTAAATATGGCAGAAAGGTTAGCAAAAAAAATACACAATGAGACAGGATACTACACAGAAAGCTGGCAGTACGCTTACAAAAACTTCTTACAAATTTTTAAAATCCAAAACTACATAACATATATGATTGTTTTTGCTATACTGGTAGTTTCTGCATTTGGAATATTTAACATAATAATGATGACCGTAATGGAAAAGAAAAAAGATATAGCAATTTTAAAAGCTGTAGGATACGAAGAGGGAGATATTATAAAAATTTTTGTTTATCAAGGCTTTGTTGTTGGTTTTTTTGGCTACTTAATCGGTAGTGTTTTAGGTTATAGTATTCAAGAGTGGTTATCTTCTGTTAAGATAGATGTAGAAGGACTGGTAAGGTCAAAAGGTTTTATTTTAGATAGAAGTGTTGTTTACTATATTTACGGTTTTTTCTTTTCTATAATTTTTTCTGTTTTAGCGTCTTTTTATCCTTCTTACAAAGCATCAAAACTAAACCCCGTTGATATATTCCGGAGTGGTTGATGGAGATTCTGTCAGTTAAAAACATAGAAAAAATAATAGGTCAAGAGAAGATACTAAAAAATGTAAATCTTTCGGTAAAAAAAGGAGAGTTTTTAAGTATAATAGGGCCTTCAGGGTCAGGTAAAAGTACGTTGCTTTACATACTTGGACTTTTAGACAGTCCTACTTCTGGAGAAGTTATTGTAGAAGGTAGTTCAGTCTCATTCAAAGATAAAAATAAACTTGCAACTTTTAGGAATAAAAAGTTTGGTTTTGTTTTTCAGTTTCACTACCTTGTAAACGAGCTTACTTTAGAAGAAAATGTTATGGTTCCTATGTTGAAGGCGAAAGTAGATAAAAAAGTTGCAAAAGAAAAGGCTAACGTTTTACTTGAGAAGTTAGGTTTAAAAGGAAAAGAAAATAGAAAACCTTACCAGATATCAGGTGGTGAACAACAAAGAGTCTCTATTGCAAGGGCACTATCAAACGACCCAGATATACTAATTGCAGATGAGCCTACAGGTAATCTTGACTCAAAAAATACCGAAAAGGTAATGGAAATTTTTAAGCAGATAAACCAAGAAGGAAAAACAATAATAATGGTGACCCACGAAACTGATTTAGCAGAAAGAACAGACAGGATAGTCAAGATGAGGGACGGTCAAATCGTAGAAGAAGTTTTATTAAAATCTGATATAATAAAATAAAAAAAACGGAGATAAACCGTGGATATAACAACAATTGGTGGTATAATTGCAGCGTTAGTGTTATTTGCTATCGGAGACATACTAGAAGGGGGAAACCCAGCTGGGCTTATACATATATCATCTATCATAATTGTTGTACCTACGACACTATCAGCTGCTGCAGTTGCAACAAAGCAAAAATACGTTGTAGCTGCTTATAAAGAACTTAAAATTGTCTTTGGTAATCCTCAGCTTAATCCAGAAGAAACGTTAGACCAGATAATAAAAATAGCAGAAAAAGCCAGAAAAGAAGGGATACTATCCATAGAAGCGGAGATAGGAAACATAGATGACCCATTTTTTAGAAGAGGACTTCAGATGTTAGTTGATGGATTAGAGCCAGAAGTAATCAGAGAAAGGATGGAACTTGAAATTGCAGAGATAGAAGAGTATTACGAAGGAGCTGCAAAGTACTGGATAACGGCAGGAGAAACTACACCTGTTTTTGGTCTTGTTGGAGCTGTTATGGGTTTGATACTTGCCTTAAAGAGACTTGAAAACCCTGTAGAAATGGCAGAAGGTATTGCGGGAGCTTTTACAGCAACTGTTACAGGTATTGTATCTTCTTACCTTTTATTTGGACCATTTGGACACAAGATGAAGGCTAAAGCGAAAGATATAATAAAAACCAGAGAAATGATATTAGAGGGAATAATAGGTATAGCTTTAGCTAAAAACCCTAAAATGCTAAGAGAACAACTCTTAATATACACAGGAAAATCTGAAGAACAAGGTAAGTAATGGCTAAAAAGAAAAAACATGAAGAACACGGAGCTGGAGAGAGATGGGCTGTTCCCTATGCGGACTTTTTAAGTTTACTTCTTGCTTTATTCATAGCACTCTTTGCAATTTCAACTATAGATAAAAAGAAACTAGCTTCTTTTGTGGAAGCAATATCGGCAGCATTTAGTTTTAAACCTATATCAACTTCCGCGCCACCTTCTATTATAGAAGGTGTGGGTGTAAAACAAAAAAGAGAAGATACGAAAAAAAAGATAAAAGAAAGAGTTGAACAGATAGTAAAAAAGCTAAATCTTGAAGGAAAAGTCCAAGTAGAAGTAATACCTATGGGAGTACGAATAAGAATATTAGATTATATACTTTTTAATCCTTGTAGTGTTGAGATAAAAAAAGAATACCAAGAACTTTTATCTTCAGTTGCTGAAGTTATAAAAGAAGCAAACTTACCTGTTGAAGTTGAAGGACATACAGATAACATACCCCCTTCTGGCAACTGTATTTACCCGTCTAACTGGGAACTGTCAGCTGCAAGGGCAGCTTCTGTTGTAAGGTTTTTAATACAGTCTAAAAACCTCCCACCTGCAATGTTTACGGCTGTAGGATACGCAGACACCAGACCAATAGCACCAAACACCTCTGAAATAGGAAGGTCAATGAACAGGAGGATAGAGATAAATCTAATAACAGGAACGGACAAGGAAGAGGAGTATAAAGAAAAAGTAAAAACAGAAAAGGTAGAGACTAATGAAGAAGTTAGACCGAATCTTGAAGGTACTGGAAAATCAAATAAACAATGATACTTATAGACTGCTGGAAGTTAGGAAAAAAATACTTGAGAAAAATATGTATAAAGATGGTTTAGTTAATCAGTTAAAAATAGAAAATAACTTTAAAGTTGAAAACATTTACGACTTACAAATTAAAAGTGAGTATATAAATTTTTTAAATAAAAAAATAGAAGAAGTTGAAAAGCAGCTGAAAGACTTACACCAAGAAGAAAGTAAAATCATAGAGAGTATAAAAGAAAAAAATGCTTACAAAAAAGCCTTAGAGAAGTATACCATTAAGAAACAACTGCAAATGGAGGTAAAAGCTCAATTTGAAGAAAGTATCAAAAATTCAGATATTTACAATAGGAATTTTAACAGCTATAACAGTTAGCTATCCTCAAGAGAAAGAAATAAAGGCAGAATTAGAAAAACTTATAAAAGCAAGAAATGAAATAAAAGAGACATACCAAAAAAATCAAGCATTATTAGAACAGATAAAGAAAGAGAAAGAAGAGTTAGAAAAATTAAAAAAACAGATTGAAGAATCTCAAAAAAAGATTTCTGAAGAAAGATACAAAAAGTTAGCAAAGATATTTGAGAAAATGGATCCAGAGCTTGCAGGAGAGAAGTTTTCTAAGATGGAATCAGCTGAAGATGCAGCTTACATACTCTATAACATGAATGAAAAGAAAGCAGCTGCAATTTTAAACAATACAGATCCTGTTATGGTAAATAAAATTGTAAAAATACTTTCAGGTTTAAAAAAGCAAAACCCTTAAAATTACTTAACTTCTACTTCTACTTCCTTCTTTTGTTTTTTCTTCAGATTTACTTTAGAAAACTCTTTTTCATTTATTTTCTTTTCAACCGGAACAACAATTTCCTGTTTTTTGACTTTCTTTTCTTTTCCATATGAAGTAAAAAATAAAACAGAAATAGCTAAAAGACCTGTTAAAAGCTTACTTTTCTTCAATTTCAACCTCTACAGAGTTTTTAGGTAAAAGCTGATACTTTACATTGTACTGTTTAGTGTCTACTAATACATCTATTTTTACATTATGGTCAGGTTCTTCAAAGAATACTATTTTACCTACAGTTTTGTTATTAATAGTTATCTCTTTTTCATATTTTTTAATCTCATAGTCTAAGTCTCTCTTTGAAAAGATTACTTTTAATGAAACTCCCTTTTCAGTTGTAGATAACTCTACTAATCTACCTATAGTACCTACTTCTGATGGGAATTTTAATTTTATAGATGTTTTCTCTTTACTTTTTGGAGTTTCTTTAACTTCCTGCTTTTTTTCTTGTTTTATTTCCTTTTGAGGTTTTTCAGCTTCAACTGGTTTTGACGACCCTTCTATCTCAGGGTATATAGATATAGTTTCACTTTTTGTGTATATAACATCTACTTCAGCAACCCCATCAGAAAAAGCTTCTTTTGGGACTTTGTTAGGTATTAAATCTCCACTTCCAGAAGTTTTAAGTATCACATCTCTTCCTATTTTATCGTAGACCTTTATCAGTTTTCCTTTTGTGTCATAGGCTTTTAATTTTATTTTGAAAGGTTTTCCTACTTCTATATCTAAAGGCATCTCTATATCAATCTTACCTATCTCTTGTTTTTCTGGTTGTACAACTTTAGAAGCTACTTTTTTGTTTGTAGATTTATCTATAACTTCTATACTAAACTCTTTTGTTAAGTAAGGTATTATTTGGTATTCGTAAGTTTCGCCTATAAAATCGTTAATGTTAACCTCTTTTGAATTCCCATTGGCAGTTATAACAAATGATTGATTTAGATGGTATTTTGTTATTATAGGATTACCTTCTTTATCGTAGAAAGAGGCTTTTACTGTGTAAGGATATCCTGGTAAAAACGTGTCAGGGGAAGTTATAATAACAAAATCCGCTCTATTGTTTATCACTTTAAATCTTAAAGTTGGAGTTAAAGCATTTGTAGGTTGTACTTTTATTATAATAGGTTTTTCGTTTAACAAGAATTGGATAGAGTAGTCTCCTACTTTTCTACCATTTACTTTTAATGTAAATACACCGTTTTTTATCTCTGTTGGATATATCTCCAGCTTATCAAGAATTAAGCCGTTTGATACCACTTTTATTTTGTCTGATAAACCTAAGTTGTTAGAGGAGTTTCCAAATGCATCTGTAGCTTTAAACTCTATATTTTGAGGCTCTCCAGCAATTATGGTATCACTATACTTTACTTCTAAATAAGTTATCTCACCCGGTTTTACTAACACTTGTGCTTTTGAAAAGCTTATTATAAATAAAGCCACTATAAAAATAGTCCTTAGAAAAACCATTTTACCCTCCAACTTAAGTTGTTATAATTATATCATTTTAGCTTTTTGCTTGTAAATAACTGCAAGAATTTTTGCAACAGCTTCGTAAAAATCTTCTGGTATGTAATCTCCTACTTCACATGAAGAGTATAAAGATCTGGCTAAAGGTGGGTCTTCTACGATTTTTACATTATGCTCTTTAGCAACCTCTTTTATCTTTAAAGCTATTAAATCTTGTCCTTTGGCAATTACTTGTGGTGCTTTCATTTTTCCTTTTTCATACTTTAAAGCTACGGCGTAGTGGTCTGGGTTTGTTATTACAACATCAGCTTTTGGGACTTCTGCAATCATTCTCTTTAATGCCAGTTGTCTCATTCTTTTCCTTATTTCTTTTTTAACAATAGGGTTTCCTTCGTAAGACTTTCTTTCTTCTTTTACTTCATCTTTTGTCATCTTTAGATTCTCTTCGTATTCGTATCTACGGTAGAAAAAGTCAGCTATGGCTATTGGTATGGATAAAAAGGTAAATGCCATTATTAGTATAATTATTGTTTTTGCAAGGATGTAGATTTGAGAGTTTATATTTGCAGTCATATAGACCAAAAAACCATCAAGTAAATAACTAACAAGAAAGTATGAAACAAACAATGCTAAAGATAGCTTTAAGATACTCTTTACAAGTTCAAATAAAGTAGAAAGAGAAAAAAGTCTTTGTAATCCTGATATAGGGTTTATTTTGCTGAGTTTAGGGGTTAGCGGTTTTAATGTAAATAAAAATCCAAACTGTGCTACGTTAGCTACTATTCCTACGATAAAAAGTATAGAAACAAAGGGTAGTATTAAAATAGCTAAGACTTTAAAAGTAAACCATATAAAATTTTTACCGCTTTCTTCTGGAATTAAATAAAAGGGGTTTGAAAAGGTGTACTTAAAATAACCAAGAAGATACTTGTATAAAAAAGGTATATAAAATATCATCACTAAAAAAACTACAAATAACGATAAAGCAACTGCAACGTCTGTACTTTTTAAAACCTGTCCTTCTTCTCTGGCTTTCTGTCTTCGTTTAGGAGTTGCTTTTTCTGTTTTACGAGGATCTTTTGCCATAGATTACCTGCTCAGTATTTTTAATCCCGTTAGATAATATTCTACCATTTTATCAATAAAATTAAGTCCTACTTTAACAAGTAAAATGCTTGAAAACATAAGGACTATAAACCCTATCCATATCTGAGCAGGAAGACCTATAAAGAATACGTTTATCTGGGGGATGAGCCTGTTTATAAGTGCTAACACTACGTTAAAAACAAGTAAAACGAGTATAAAAGGAAAAGCCATTTGAAATGACAGTAAAAAAATATCTCCAGACTTTTCTATTAAGTAGGGAAATATGCCTTGATTTATGGAAGCTTCTGTTAGTGGTAAAATCTCGAAACTTTTAAATAAAGATCCTATAAGTATCTGGTAAGATCCAGAGACGAAAAATAATAGATAAAATAAAAAAACAAAAAATCCTGATAAAACGGAAGTCTGACCAAAAGCAGGGTTATACATATTCATAACAGTTAAACCCATTAAAAAACCAACTATTTCTCCTGCATAGGAAAATGCAGAAATCAGTATGTTAACTATAAGTCCTAAAGACAAACCGATAAAAATTTCTTTAACAATTAAAATTAAAAAGGTAATAAGCTCTATCTGATTTACTTTAACTTGGATATCAAAGTTAAGCATAGTAAAAAATGCAAAAGATACAACCAGTAAAACTTTAACGTTGTGGGGAATTACAGTTGAGGATATTAATGGAAAAGTAGAAAAGAAAGCTATTATTCTTGAAAATACAAGTGCAAGCGCAATAGCCTGATCAGGAGTTATTAAAACCATCTATTTTATTATCTGGATTATTGTTTCTAACATCTGACGGGTATAATCTACAAGTTCTGTAGTCATCCAAGAACCAAAAATTATAAGTCCTATCACAGCTGCAACAATTTTTGGAACAAATGTAATAGTCATCTCGTTTATCTGTGTAGCAGCCTCAAATATACTGATTATCAATCCTACTATAAATATAAGAAGAATTACAGGTGTACTTACAAGTAAAGCAATCTTAAACATCTCCGTTACTAAGTTTACTGCTAAGTCTACACTCATATCAATCCTTTAAAATTTATAACTTTGTATTAAAGCCTTTGTTAACAGTTCCCAACCATCAGCAAGAACAAAAAGCATAAGCTTAAAAGGAAGTGAGATAAACATTGGTGGCACCATCATCATACCCATAGACATAAGGATACTTGCAACTACAAAGTCTATAACTATAAACGGCAAGTATATGATAAAAACTATCTCAAAAGCTGTTTTTATCTCACTTATCATAAATGCAGGAATAAGTGTAGTCATACTTACATCTTCCAGTTTTTGTGGTTTTTCTTTTGATATATCTATAAAAAGTTTTAAATCTTCTTTCCTTGTATTTTTTAGCATAAACTCTTTTAGAGGTTGTTTTGCATTTTCTATAGCTTGAACATCTGAAATTTGTTTTTTAAGGTAAGGTGTAAGGCTTACTTCGTTTATCTTATCAAAAACAGGTTTCATTATAAAAAAAGTTAAAAATAATGCAAGACCTACAATAACTTGATTTGGAGGAGCTGTAGGAATACCAAGGGCGTGCCTTAGTAAAGATAGGACTATAACTATCCTCACAAAGGATGTCATACTTATAAGAATAGCAGGAGCTATACTAAGTACTGTTATAAGAAGGAGAATTTTTAAAGAAGTATCTAACCTATTAAAATTTTGCAAAGTCTCTGTGAGTAAATCAGCTTGGCTAAAATCAAAGAATACAAATAAAGAAAGTAAAATAAATAAAGCTTTACCCATTTTCTTTTTTTTCTAACTCCATTTCGTCAATTTTTTCAATATTTGTAGGACTAAAAGAAAATAGAATTACTTTTTTGTTAAACTCTACCGTAAAAAGACCTTTCTCCTTTCCAATAAACTTTAAATCTCTTATCTTTATATCATTTTCAGTGGAAAATCCTGACCCAATGGGAGAGTATTTTTTCACAATAAACAATAAACCGTACATAGTGAGAATAACAATAATCAACGAAAAAATTACTTTAACAATGACAGTAAGTTCAAACATCTTCTTTTATTAAATCTACTATTCTTATTCCGTACTTTTCATTTATGTTAGTCATCTCTCCGATGGCAAAGGGAATATTCCCTACGTGCATTATAAGAAAATCTTCTAAACTTTTTTCAAGGGGGATTATATCTCCTTCTTTTATGTTTAGTAAAAATTCAAAATTTCTAACAATAGTTGAAAGCTCTACCCTTACTTCTACTTCTACATCTTTTAAAAGTTTTAAATCTTCTATCGTTATCATCGTTTAACTAGTTTGTATTATAAATTCTGTAAAGTAAACATCTTTAACACCACCTGTTGGTAAGATGGCATTCACTCTTCTTATGATTTCTTCTTTAAGTCTTTCTATACCTTCTGGAGATTTTAAATCTTCTGACGTTTTTGTAAATAATAGAGTGTTTATTGAGTCTTTTATTTGAGGCATTCTTTTTGTTGCTTCTTCTTTTACTTTCTCATCTTGAACTTCCATCACTATAGTTACTTTTATGTATCTATCAGCATCTTTATCAGCTAAGTTTGCGATAAATGTACCTACTTCCAGTTCAACTCCATGCTCTTCAACGTTTTTTACTTCTTTTGTTACTTTTTCTGCTGGTTTTTCTTCATTTTTTGAAGCAAATAGGAATTTGTAGGCGGCAAAGCCACCGCCTCCAAGTATAAGTAGTAAAACCGGTATAAGTATGATTATTAGCTTTTTCTTGCCACCTTTTCCTTCTTCTTGTTGCAGTTCTTGCTGTTCTTTTTCTTCCGCCATTAACTTACCTCTTATTATCTTTTAATGTTCATTGCCTCTTGTAGAATTTGATCGTCTGTAGTGATTACTCTTGCATTTGCCTGGTAAGCTCTCTGTGCAGTTATAAGATTTATAAATTCTTTAGAGATATCTACGTTAGAGAGTTCTAAAAATCCACTTCTAACCTTACTTAATATCCCCCCTGGTGTGATAATAGGCGTAAAGGATTGAGTGTTAGGTAGATATAAATTATTGCCCTTTCTTACTAACATCTCTTTATCTTTAAAGGTTGCAACTGCAAGTCTTGCAATGAGCTCCACTTTACCGTTAGAGTACATTCCCCTAACTACACCGTCTTCTGATACAGATACCCCTATTAAATCTCCTTTTGCAAATCCGTCTTGATTTGCATAAAAGATAAAGTCAGAGGCAACCTGTTTAACTTGAGTAAGATCCACCGTAACAGTTTGTGGGGTTGTAGCTCCGTTTGTTAAAGGTATACTTAAAGTGATTGGAGAACCAGATATTAATTTTCCTGTAGAATCAAACTGTAAAGTCCCACTTCCAACTGGTGTAGTCGTATTATTATCTACGTAAGCTGCAACATTCCAAGTGTTTGGAGAACTTTTTTGGAAGTAAAATGTTAAAGTATGAGGATTTCCTAAAGAGTCGTATATAGTCATAGAGTTTGCATAGTTGAATGTTGCAGGGTTAGTTGGGTCTATGGTTCCAGAGATTGTATTTACCCTTGAATCTAAGTTTGTAGGTTCTACAAGATTTATTTTTGTGGTTATAGATGGTAGTATAGAGTATGGAATGTTTATTTTGTCTAAAGCAGCGGATATATTTCCAGCAGTATCTAACTTCCACCCTTGAAGTTTCATACCATCTACGTTTACAATATCACCATTAGCGTCTAATCTAAACTGTCCAGCTCTTGTATAGTAAACAGTCCCTTGATTATCTTTTACCATAAAGAATCCTTCTCCATCTAACGCCAAATCCAACGGATTAACTGTATTTTGGAATGACCCCTGTGAAAAATCTTTAGTTGTTAACGCTATAAACGACCCACCACCTATCTCCATATTTTTAGGTGTGTTATTTGCAAAGGTTGTTAAACTTTTTGCTACTAAATCTTCAAAAGTAACTCTCTCTGATTTAAAACCAATTGTGTTAACGTTTGCAATGTTATCAGATATTACGTCTATCCATTTTTGATTACCGTTTAATCCACTTACAGCTGTGTAAAATGATTGAAGCATGGCTACTACCCCCTTACATACTTATTTCTAAAATTTTATCCATAGAAACTGGATCATTTGCTATCTTAGCAGATATTGAACCGTTTTCGTCTTTGTAAACACTGTTAACTATCCCTGTTGAGTATAAAGTGTATGATACGTCTTTACCTTGAGAGTCTACAGCTGATATAGAAACTCTGTAATAACCGTTTTGTAGATTTGTGTTATTTATCTCATAAGGATATATAGTATTACCTTTTAAATCTTTAAATGTATTTTCTTCCACTACATTACCATTTTGGTCTATTATAGAGACTTTCACTAAAGAAGCTGGAGCTTCTAACTTAAACTCTATCTGGGACTTACCATTTTCTAAGTAAGTCTGATTTCCTTCGTACTTTACTTTTTTACCTATTAAAGAAGATGCTGTAAGAATACTGTTTGTAAATTTAGACAGCGCATCTGCTAACTTTTGAAAACTATCTAAGGACTCCATCTGTCTTAGTTTTACTGTATTATCAAGAAAGTCTGATATATCTTTAGCGTTTAATGGATCTTGCCATTGAAGGTCTGTTAGAAGAATTTTTAAGAAGTCTGAGTTTGATATCTTAGAGTTATCATAGTTTGCATCTACGACTTTAGGTTTACCTGTATTTACTGTATCGGGGAACTTTATGAAAGAGGTATCTATCATCTTATCTCACCTCCCATCTTTAGATAATATTCTATCACTTTTTTTAAATTTTCAACAGAAGAGTTAAAGTCAAATTTTTCATTTATACTTTGTCTAATAAAATCTTCTATTATCGGATGCATCTTTATTGCAATATCTATCTCTTTTGAAGAACCTTCTTTATAAAGTCCAAGGTTTATCATATCTTCCATATCTCTGTATTTACTCTCTAAATTTATAATAATCCTTTGATAATTCATTATTTCGTCATTTACCAGTTGGGGCATTAGTCTACTAATACTTTTCAATATATCAACAGCTGGATAGATTCTTTTATTGGCTATCTGTCTTGATAGGAATATATGACCATCTAAGAATGATACAGCTGCGTCTGCCACTGGGTCTGTAGATATTTCTTCTCCTTCTATCAAGACTGTGTATATTCCTGTTATACTTCCCTTGCCTTTAAAGTTTCCGGCTTGTTCTATTATTTTAGGCATAAGAGTAAAGACTGATGGTGTGTAGCCTTTTGTAGTTGGTGGTTCTCCAGCAGAAAGACCTATCTCCCTTTGAGCCATAGCAACTCTTGTTAATGAGTCAAGAAGGTAAAGAACGTTTTTACCTTTGTCTGAGAAATACTTTGCAATAGTTAAAGAAGTCAAAACAGCTCTTATTTTAGCCAGTGGTGACATATCGGATGTTGCAACGACAACCACTGATTTTTTTAAACCTTCTTCTCCCAAGTTATCTTCTATAAACTCCTTTACTTCCCTTCCTCTTTCACCTATTAGAGCAATAACGTTTACATCCGCGTCTGTGTATCTTGCAATCATTCCAAGAAGAGTACTTTTTCCTACTCCAGCCGGAGCAAGTATTCCTACTCTCTGCCCTTTTCCTATTGTAATCAGGGCATTTATTACTTTTACACCAACGTCTAAAACTTCTTTTATCCTTTCTCTTTCAAGGGGATTTATAGACTCTAACTTTAAATAATAACTATTTGAGTAATTTATATTTTCTCTATTGAGTGGTTTTCCGAAAGGGTCTAAAATAGACCCTAAAAGATCATCTCCCACTAAAACATTTCCTTTTGTATAACTTAAAACAACAGGACTGTCTACTTTTACTCCCTCAACATCTTCGTAAGTCATCAGTATTGTGTAGTTATCGTTAAAACCTACCACTTGAGACTCTATTTTACCGTTTATAAAACAGACATCTCCTATACTAACTTCAGGCATAACAGCTTCTATTGTGTTCCCTTTAATTTTCTTTACTTTCCCTATTATCTTATACTTCGGATAGCTTTTTAATCTCTCTTTTAATCTCATCTTTTACCAGTTCTATTTTTTCTTTAACATTATTTTCCATTTTTACAATGTCTAACTCCACTTTAAAATCGTTTGGGTTTAAACTTTCCTCAAGTATTACTTCTACATCTGGTAAAGCTTTTTTTAAGAGTTCCTGTAATTCTTTCGTTCCAACTTTTATCTTAACAAGGTTGTTAGACTTTAAGGTTTCTATTATAGATAGAATGTTATCTTTAATTGTTTGAGGATTGTGATAATTTAAAGATAGAAAATCTAAAATTTCTTCTATAGAGTCAGATATGATTATGTTTATTTTGTCTAAAATCTCTTTCAAGCTTTGATTTAGTTTATAATTTAGATCTTCAAAAGTTTTTTTGTAAGTTTCTAACTTTTGAGCTATTTGTTTTTCAAACTCTTGCTTTAATTGATTGTAATAGTTTTGCTTTTCAAGTTCTAACTCTTTTAACATCTCTTCTTTTGCTCTTTCGTAACCTTCTATTAGGGAAACCTGTCTAACTTCTTCTAACTTTTTTTCAAGTTCTTGAATTTTCTGTTTTAAAATAGAGTTTTCTACCAAGAGTTTTTGATATTTTTCATCATCTTCTAAATTATTGCTTTTATTTATATTACTAAAATCTATCAGGTCTAACATTACTTTTTACCTTCTTCTTTTAACCATTTTGATATGAGATTAGCAATAAGTACAGGGTTTTCTTCCGCTATTTCTAATAGTTTTATATACTCAGGTATTTTTTCAAACTCTGGTTGTAGTTCTTTTTCTTCTTCGTATATTTTAGATAGCTGGGTAGCTAAACTTGAAGGAACTTCTCCAGAAGGTAAAGGTGCGATGATAGTCTCTTGTTTTTTCTTTTTCGTCTTAAGTAATAAGAATACTACTAATCCGAGTAATACTAACCCTAATAAACCTGCAATTATATACTGGATTATATTTGCTTGCTTTACTTCTTGTTTTTGTGTTTCTAATGATTCAAAAGGTACGCTTATTACAGTAACTTGGTCTCCTCTGTTTGGATCAAAACCTATCGCACTTTTTATAAGATTTTCGTAAGATTGGAGTTCTTGTGGAGACCTTGGTTCAAACTCTAACTTTACGTTTCCATCTTTGTCTTTAACTTCTTTATACTTGCCATCTATCATAACACCTACACTTACTTTCTTTATAACAAACAAAGGTTTTTGAGTTTCTATCATAGATTTAGAAACATCGTAGTTTGTTGTTATATCACTTTTTTCTTTTTTCTTACCACCTCCACCAAAAATAGGTGTGTTCATTACTGGTGGAACGTTTGTAGGAGTTCCCGGTGGTGCGTTAATAGTGTTTGCTTCTTCTGTTTCTGATTCTTTTATCTTCCTTTCGCTGACTACTGCTACTTTGTCAGGGTCGTATATTTCATCTTTTTGATTTACTTTTCCTGTTTCAAGTTCTACACTTGCTTTAACAACAACCCTCTCTGGTCCTACTACCTTCGCAAGCATTGATTGAATATCTTTTTCTAACTGTTTTTCAAGTTTTCTTTTTAACTCTACCGTTTTATCTCCTGAAGCTTCTGAAACATTTTCGTCTATTAGGTCTGATAAAACCCTTCCTCTGTTATCTACAACAGTTACATTTTCTGGCTTTAATTTTGGTACTGCATGGGAAACTAAAAATACGATAGCCTTTATCTGTTCTTTTGTTAAGTCTTTGTCAGGCCAGAGTTTTATTATTACTGATGCTTTTGCCTCTTCATCTTCCCTTACAAAGAGAGAGTCTTTTGGCATTGAGATGTTTACTTTTGCATCCATTACGGCATCAAGCTGTTTTATAGTTCTTGTAAGCTCTCCTTCTACAGCTCTTATATAGTTAACGTTTTCTTGGAATTGAGTAGTTCCAAGCTTTGGTTCTTCAAATATCTCAAATCCAACAACTTTCCCAGAAGGAAGTCCTTTTGCAGCAAGTTTTAACCTTGCATCGTAAACCTTATCTTTTGGAACCATTATAATTGTTCCATTCCCTTCAAGCTTATAAGGTATGTTTTCTTGTGATAAAGCTGTAAGTACGTTTCCTGCATCATCAGGAGATAAGCCGGAGTATAAAACTGCGTAATCCTCTTTGTGGAAAGATTTTAGCAGTACTATTGATAGAATAACAACTAAAAAAAGTCCTATAAGACCCGATACTATGTATTTGAGGTTTTTCTTGTCTTTTAAAAATTCTCCTACTTTTTGTTTTATCTGGTTAAAATCTACAGCCAAAGATTACACCTGCATTCTCATTATTTCTTGGTAAGCTTCTAATGCTTTGTTTCTTATTTCTGTTAACAGTTTGAATGATATATCAGCTTTTTCAATTAGATACATAGCTTCTTGAATATTTTCTACCTTTCCTACTGCTAAATCTTGTCCAACCTGCTTTGCCGTTAGAAGGTCGTTGTTTACATCTTGGATAAAGTTTTTTAAAATATCTGCAAAAGATTGTTTTTCTTGACTATTTATTTGTGTTTCTTGGTCTATCTTTAATGGAAGAGTATTTAAACCTTCTACCTTCATAGCTTACTCCTTTACACTCTTATTATTTCAAGACTTTTTAAAATCATATCTTTATGGGTGTTAAAAGCAGTAAGGTTTGCTTCATAACTCCTCATTGCTGACATCATATCTACCATCTCTCTTATAGGGTCTACATTTGGTAGTCTTACGTAGCCGTTTTGGTCAGCGTCAGGATTGTTTGGATCAAACTTTAATTTAAAAGGAGAAGGGTCTGTTTGAATCTCTTTTACTCTTACTTTGTATATAGGCGTATTTTTTGACTGGCTATCTAATACGGCTTCAAATACGGGAACTTTCCTCCTGTAAGGTTGCCCATCTTCTGCCCTTGTTGAGTTGACATTAGCAAGGTTGCTGGCAGATAAGTCTATCCTTACTCTTTCTGCTTGCATCCCTGAAACTGATACTTCAAGCCCCTTAAAAATCATCTTTTAATCCCTCCTTACTTACCTGATATTGCATACTTTAATTTTACCATTTCTTTTTTCATAACTTCAACAAGGGTCTTATACATTATGGAGCTCTCTGCAAGTTTAGCCATCTCCTCTTCAAGATTAACTTTATTTTGGTCGTAGCCTGTTATGTATCCGTTTTCAAAACTCGTTATTTTAATATCTTCACTACCTGCTGGGTTAATGTGCTTTGGATTAGTTAATTTCATAGGAATGAAGTTCTTAAAAACCTCTTCAAATTTTAAATCTTTAGGTTTATAAAACGGTGTATTGACGTTTGCAATGTTTCCTTGAATAACTTTAAACCTTTCAAAGTAAAATGAAGACATCTTATTTATCTTATCTAAATTATCGAACATTTCCCTTCACCTCCTGTATTACTTTTAATGTTTCGTAAAGCTCAAGAGAGACTTTAGCCATTTCTGTATTACAATTTTTAACAGTATTATAATACAAGTCTTTAACGTTAGTTGAGTTTAGTTTAACCTTTGTAATTAGGTAGTAGGAAGATACATCACAAAGTTTTTCTTTTGGTATTAAGTTCTCTGGAATGTTATCTAGAAGCTGGGAAAGTTCTTTATACATTTTACTACCGTAAAGTTTTGAGATTAAGTCTAAAATTTTATTCTTAGTGTTATCGTCATCTTTTAATCTGTTTTTATTCTCTAAAATAGTAGATACTGCTTTTGGTAAATCCTTTTTCATCAAGTAGTAATCAAGAGCAATCTCAAAAGGTAGTTTTAAATCTTTACAGCTTTTTTCCATATTTTCCATATCATCTTTGTAATTCATATTCATAGCTTTTTTAATTAACGCTGAGATAATGTAAAAATCACAGTTTTTATCTTTTATACCAGAAAGGATCTCTAAAGCCTTAGAGTACTGTTTTTCTTCATAGTATATCTTTGCAAGCTGTATTTTATATTCATCTTTATCGTAGTTTTTGATTAGATGTTTTAGTAAATCTTTTCTATAGTAATTATCTGTTAGATTTTGTAGTATTTTTTTGAGAATATTTTCATCAAAAATATCTTTAAAAAACTTGGGATTTGCTTTGTAAAGTTTTATAAGTGCTTTATTATCTAATTTTTCCAAGTAAGGAGTCCACAAACCTCTTATGTACTCTGCTTGTTCATAGGTAAAGTTAGCAGGATACAGAAGAGAAAGTTCATAAGAAAGTTTATCAATTAAAAAATCTGTAGGATTTTGCAAAACTAAAACACCGAAGTTTCCTATAGCGTACTTTCCTATGTAGTTTGTCCTGTTTGACACTAATGTCTGGACTATAAACTTAACAGGGTCTTCAAGCTGTTTTACTTTTTTTATTCTACTTTCTAAATCAGGATACTTTAATCCAAGAGCTAACATTTTGAGTCTTGCTACTGTATTTTCATTTGTCTCAGGAAATCTGTTTATAACTATGTAATAGTTGTTAAATGCTTCATATTTATCGTTTTGTATTACAGCTATATCTCCAAGTCTTAAGTAAGCTTTCCTTATAACATCATCATTTTTCACATTGTTCACAATTTTTCTAAAAATCCTTTTTGCAAAGTCATACTTTTTAAGTCTATACGCAGTCTCTCCAATGTAATAATAAAATTCGGGATTGTAAAGGAGATACTCTTCAAAATCTTGGTAAACCTGTGAAAAATAGTTAAATGCCAAATCGTAATTACCCTCGTAAAAATACTTCATCCCTAAAACGATTGAGAGCTCCTGTCCCTCCCTTGCTTCTAACGGTGCAAGGTACACTATGTACTTTGTTATGTTATCAACCCTTCCCATTAAGATGGAAGTTCTCATAATTCCAAGAATTATTTTGTTTGTAAGATTACTTCTTTCTGATTTTGATAGTAAAGCTATTTTATAGTTTGTAAGTGCTCTTTCATAAAATCCAAGTCTCTCGTATGCCAATCCTTTTGTATAGTAGTAATCTTCATTTCTTTTGCCGTTATAACCTACGTAGTAGTTTAGATAGTAAACTGCGTTCCATAGATATTTTTTTATCCCAGACTTTATTCCTATACTTAAATAAGTTTTTGCTGTTAAAAGTAAAACATCAGGATAAAATTTTAGATTTTTCTTGTAGATTATTTTATCTAACTCTTCTAACGCAGAGTAGTAAGAACCGTAGTTATAGTAAGATAAAGCTTTTTGGTAGATTTGATAATCTTCGTTATTGTTTTTACCGTAAGAGTTTGAAATGATAAAAAGAAAGATAAATGTTATAAAAAAAAGTTTTTTCATACTGCAATATTAATACCTTTTTCGGTTATGGGTTGAGTGTTTTTTTCTACACTATTTAATTTGTAAACTTTTTCTCTATCTTTCAAAGTAAGTTTTAAATCTTTATAACCGTTTGTTTCAAGAATGTTTTTTATACTATCTATCATCTGTGGTGTAAATACTATATCTGAAGTTTTTATGAAAAGGTTTAATGTTGTTTGTGTAATAATAGCGTTGATAGTTGTGTTTTGATAAGTTAGGTTGAAATTTTGGAAGCTGTTTTGTTGAAAAGTATGGGACTGATTTTGAGTAAAATTATTTTGGTTATCACTTGATGATTTTGAGCTATTGTATCCAGAAGTAATGTCGTAGTTGATAGCTGTAAGGTTGTTGCCATTAATAGAATCAAAGTTGTTGTTTTTAGTTGTGTTTTGGTCTATGATCTTGTTATTAAAATTATTATTACTATCCTGTTTCTCTATAGTTTTAAAGTTTTCTATTGAAAAGTTAACATTTAAGTTGTTTACAAGGTCTTCTCTTTCAAGGTTTTGAAGTTTATTGAAATTTTGGTTTTTAGATTCTGTTTTTATATCTAAAAATTTATCATTAGAAGTATCTTTTCGTCCTGTTTGAGTTATATCTTTTTGAATTTCAGATATATTTTTTCCTTTATTATTTTCCCTTTTTAGAGAGGTATTTTGAGGGATTTTCAAGTTTTCGTTAAGTTCTGTAGTCTGTTTTTGTGATTTATTTGATTTTATATCTAATTGATTCTCTAACTGGCTTAGTGTAAGTTTAGGAGCTTGCTGCGGTAAAGTTTTTTTAGTTTTAGGCTCTTCAGAAACTTTTACTTGGTTTAAAAGTTCACTATGCTTTGGTTCTTTAACTTCTTGCTGGGATAAAATCTTTTGAGGTTTATTTTTTTCTTGAAAAGTTTTAATTTCGTTTTTTAAACTTACATTGTTAGAGGTTAATGATTTTTTATCATTATCTATTTTCAATATATTTTTTATTAATGCTTTTTTAGTGAGTTCTAAATTCTTACTTACTTCAAAGCTGTTAAAATCTATTTGCGGTAAAGATGTATTGTCTAGAGTTTTATCGTTTTTTTCTGATTTGGTTCTAAATTTTTTATCTAAGTCTATTAAATTTTTGCCATCTACAGCTGACTTTTCTGATTTTAAAGATTCTTTTGAAATAAACTCTTTAGATAGGATTAAATCAAAAATAGATGTCTTTGGTTTTTGCTTTCCTTTAATACTTTTTGTTTCTATTAAGCTGCTATTTATACTGCTTTCTTTTATAGAGTTCATGTTTCCCTCCAACTTTCTCATTATTATGATACATAATTTCTCTAATTTTTTCCACTGCTTTTGCTTTTATTTGAGATATTCTGCCAAGGCTTATTCCCATAATCTCTTGTATCTCTTTCGGATCTTTTTCTTCAAAAAATAGGTAGTTTATAACTTTTTTTTCATTTTCGTCTAAGTACTGCTCTATTATTTGGGATATTTTCTCAATCTGTTCTTTTAGAGCGTACTCTTCTTCTGGTGTCTTTGAGTTTGATACTATAGAATCTATTAAAGATATACTGTCATCTTCTATGGAAATAATTTTATCAAGGCTAAGTATAACAGCAGTGTTAGAGTAAGGTAAATTATCGTCAGGTTCTGCTTTTTCTACTGTTATATAATCTTTTTCTGTATGTGGAAAAACCTCTAAACTTCTTAAAAAATCTAAAATCTCTCCTCTAATTCTTATGTAAGCGTAAGTTGAAAATTTTCCTTTATCTTGGTGATAGTTTTCTGTAGCTTTAATAAGTCCTATCACTCCTACTTGAAATAAATCATCAAAATCAATACTACAATCTGGTAGTCTATAGTAAATCTTAGATGCAACCTTTTTAACAAGGTTTAGGTTTTCTTCTACTAATCTTTTCTTCTCTTTGTCTAGTTTCATTTACCTTTTATCATAGATAAAAATTTCTTAAAAAAGCTTTTTTCTTCTTTAATTTTAACTTCTTCTCCCGTTTCTTTTACTGCTATTTGGGTAAGTTTTTCTGAAAAGATATCTTTTGGATACTCTTCACATATTAATTTTCTTTCTAAAACTGATTTTTTTAAGTTGTCAGATATAGGTAATAATCCCGAAAACTCTAAATCTAAATCTAAAAACTTTTTACAAGATTCTTTTAATCTTTCAAATACTTCGTACCCTTCTTCCTCTCTCTTCACCATATTTATAACTATTTTAAAGTTTTTATAGTTGTAGATTTTGTATAAAGACTTTATAAAACTGTATGCATCTGTAAGCGCTGTAGGTTCTGGAGTTGTTATAACGTAGGTTTTATCTGATGGAATTACAAAATTTATAACATCTTTTCCTATACCTGCTCCAGTATCTATAATCACGTAATCGTACCGTTTTGAAATTTTATCAAGTTTATCAATCAACATAATTATCTTCTCTTCTTCTAAATCTGATACATTATCTATTCCTGAAAAGCCAGGTATTAAGTCAAAGTTTTTTACATTAAGTATATTTTCTTCTATATCTTTCTTGCCTTCAAAGAAATCTTTTAACGACTTTATTAATGGTATATTTAAAATAACATGAATATTACCAAGACCTATATCTGCATCAATAAGAAGGACTTTTTTATTAAATTTATTAGCCAAAATGTAAGCAAAGTTTATAGAAAAGTTTGTTTTTCCTACTCCTCCTTTTCCAGAAGCTACACATATAAATTTTGAGTTTTTTATAGTATTATCACTGTTATCTAACTTCTGTTTTACTAACTCTTTCAAATGTTGAAGTTGCTGTTCCATCAGTCTGTCTCCTTTAGTAGTAAAGAGACAAGTCTTTCTGGTGTTAAAACTTTTATGTCTTCTGGCACGTTTTGACCCGTACTTATGTAGGTTAGAGGTATTCCTGTTTTAACTGTAAGGTTGAGTATCACTCCAGGATAGGAAGTTTCATCTATTTTTGTAAAAAATAAGTAATCTATCTTAAAAAATTTCTGGTATTTTTTTATAATGTTAAAACTTTCTTTTGTATTCATATTAGCACTAAGAACCATCATATACTGAGCTTCATCTAAAAACCTTAAAGTTTCTTTCATCTCTCCTAACTTCCAGTGGTCGTAATGACTTCTACCAATAGTATCTACGAGTATAACATCTACAAAGTTTAAATCGTCTACAGTTTCTCTTATTTTTTTAGGGTCTGATAGTAGATAAAATGGTATTCCTAAAATATTAGAATAACTCCTCGCCTGATCTGCAGCTCCAGCTTTAAATGTATCTATAGAAAGCACCGCTACTTTTTTATTTTTATTTAAAACCAAGTTTGATGCTATTTTAAATAGATTTGTCGTTTTTCCAACACCTGTTGGACCTAAAAATACTAAAACTTTTTGTCTTGTTAAATTTTCAAATATATCCCCTTTAAAATCAACTTTACTATTTAAACCTTCTATAAGAGACTCTCTAAAAGTAAAGTGTCTTAAATCAAGTTTGTTAGAAGACAACTCTAAACCACATCCTCCTTTTACAACCTCTTTAGCTATGTCTAAGCTTACTTCTTTTTGTGTTAAAATATTTATTAAATCTATAGCTTTACCTGAAAACTCTTTTGTAATCTCTTCTAATTTATTATCGTTTATTGTTATTTCTTTTTTAGTCTCCGGTTCTTTTACAACGCTCTCCTCTACTAATGGATAATTTCTAAGTGGATTGTAAGTAGGTTGATACGTCTCTTTCTCATCTTGTTCAAGTTCTAACTCTTTTTCTAACAATTCTTCAAATTCTTTTTTTTCTTCTTCAGGCTCAACTATAAGTATATGTTTTGTTTTTTTTATAAAAGGTATTTTTGTTTTTACCTTTACCGTATCTCTATACAGTATCTTGTATTTATCTCCTAACTCTTGACTTACCTTATTTAACAGTTCTTCTAAATCAAAACCCTCGTATATTTTAATTTTCATCTACATCCACCATCCCTATTATATTTAATTTTACACTGTTTTCTATCTCTCCGTAAGATAAAACAACAAGATTTGGAAGATAATTTTCAAGCATCTGTTTTATGTGTCTTCTGACAATAGGTGAAGTTATAAGTATGTGCTGGCTTGAGTTAAGTATAAACTTATCTAAGTGTTGGCTTATGGTTGTTATTAATTTTTGTACAAAAACAGGACTTACAGGTAGATTTCCGTTTTTGTTTTCATTAAGCAACTTATTTATATAGTTTTCTGTTCTATTTCCTAAAACTAACGCAATGATTTCTCCATTTTTCTGATACATACTTGTAATTACTCGTTTGAGAGCCATTCTTACGTATTCTGTTAGAATGTCTGGGTCAGCTGTTTTATTTATGTTATCTGACAGTGCTTCTACGATAGTAGGTATGTCTTTTATAGGGATACCTTCTTTTAATAGGTTTTGTAAAACTTTGTGTAAAACGTTTAAAGGTACTTGGTCTGGAACGATATCTTTTACCATAGGATAGTTTTTAGATACAATGTCTAAAAGTTCTTTTACCTGTTGTCTTGTGAGTATTTCGTAAGAGTACTTTTTAATTGTTTCTGAAAGATGTGTTATTATAACTGTGTTTACGTCTACAACTGTATAGCCTGATATCCTCGCTTTATCTTTTAGATTTTCATCTATCCATAGAGCATTTAAACCAAAGGCAGGGTCTTTTGTAGGTACACCTTCAACCTTTTCTCTTATCATTCCTGTATCTATGGCTAGGTACTTTCCTGGGTAAACTTCGTATTTTGCAACTTCTACACCTTTTATCAGTAGTCTATACTCATTTGGTTTTAATTCGAGGTTATCTTTTATATGAACCAATGGTATTAAAAGGCCAAGTTCTTTTGTTAACTGTTTTCTTAGATTTTTTATTCTTTTTAATAACTCTCCTCCTTGATTTTCATCTACAAGGTATATAAGTCCGTATCCTATCTCTAATGTTAGAGGTTCTGGAGGTTGAACATAATCTTCCGGTTTTTCTTCCTCTAAAGACTTAACCATTTCCTTTGCTTTCTCTTCTTTTTCTTTAGCTTCTTTTTCTTTAAGTATCAAACTCATCATATAACCAGAAATACCTACTATAGAAGCCAAGATTAAGAAAGGTAATGTAGGCATTCCCGGAATAATACCCATAACAAATATTGCACCGGCAGCCATAAACAGTGCTTTTGGATAGCTTGTAAGCTGTGTAAATATCTCTCTTCCTAAGTTCATCTCAGAGGCTGCTCTTGTTACCATAAGGCCGGCAGCTGTTGAAGTGATTAAGGCAGGTATCTGGGATACAAGCCCATCACCTATTGTCAGTATTGTGAAGTTTTGTAAAGCTGTTTGAAAGTCCATACCCTTTTGAACCATACCTATTATGATTCCACCTATTATGTTTATAAAAACGATAATTATTCCGGCTACAGCATCTCCCCTTATAAACTTAGTAGCACCATCCATAGCCCCGTAAAAATCAGCTTCTCTTTGAACTTCTTGTCTTCTTCTTTGAGCTTCTTTCTCATCTATAAGACCACTGTTTAAATCAGCATCTATACTCATCTGTTTTCCGGGCATAGCATCAAGTGTAAACCTTGCAGCAACTTCTGATATTCTCTCTGTTCCTTTTGTAATTACAATAAAGTTGATTATAACTAACACCAAAAATACAATAATACCAACTACATAATTACCTCCAACAACAAACTGACCAAAAGCCTGTATAACATGTCCTGCCGCATCAGGTCCTTCGTGTCCGTGAAGAAGTATTCTCCTTGTAGATGCAACGTTTAAAGATAATCTAAAAAGGGTGGCTATAAGTAGTATTGATGGGAAGGATGAAAATTTTAAAGGACTTTCTACATATACAGCGGCCATTAAAATCAGCATAGAAAATGTAATACTAAACGTAAGAAGTATGTCAAGTAAAAAAGGTGGGACAGGTAAAACTAACGAACCTAAAATTATTAAAATAAGAATAACTACTATTGCATCTGAATATTGATTTATTTTCTCAAATACACTTAAAGCTCTTTCCAAATTTAACCCTTGTTGTTTTGGTTTTGGGTGTAGGTTTTTATTGCGTTTAGTATGTAATCTTTTAAACCAAGCTGGTCTGAATCTGCCATTACCTGTGCAAGTTGCATATCAAACATATCAAGGTACATCCTACTTCCAAAGTCGTTTGACGAAAACTGAGGAATAGTTTTTCTCATCTCCTTAACTAACATTGATAGAAAGATAGTTTGAAAGTTTTTTGCTACTTCTTCTGGTGTTTTTGCTTCTTGGATACTTTTTAAATCAAAGTAAGAGTTTATACGATTTATCTCCATTTTAACTCCTCACATGATTATTATGTTTGCGTTAATCTTTCCTGCACTTTTTATTGCTTGAATAATAGCTATCAGGTCGTAAGGGGAAACACCTAAATCATTGAGAGCTTTTACTAAATCTTTTAAAGAAGGCTTTTCTATCTCTATAATTCTTCCTTTTTCTTCAACTACTTTTGTTATGGTCTTCTGAGCAGTTACAGTTTGACCACCTGATAGAGGTGGAGGTTGAGATACTAAAGGAATTGTTTCAACAGATACGTAGATATTACCGTGGGACACGTAAACAGGAGGGTCTATCTTAATGTCTCCACTCATTATAACAGTTCCTGTTTTTTCATAGATAACAATAGTTGGATAGTCTGTATCTAATGAAACTTTTAGGTCTAATATTGAGGCTAAAAACTCTGCTTTTGAGCTTCCGTCTGGGAGTTTAACTTTAACAGAAGTTGCATCTAAAACATTGGCTATGTTTGGATATTTTTTATTGATAGTCTCTGCAATAAGTGTAGACCTTTTAAAGTCCGGGTTTTTCAGGTTAAGGGTTATCTCCGTCAATGAGTTAAAATCAAAAGGAAGTTCCTCTTCTATAACTGCACCGTTTGGTATTATTCCGGCTGTTGTAAATCCTTTTTGGACTTTACCAGTCTTGTTAGATTCACTAAATCCTCCTCCAGTTGATACGGGACCTTGGGCAAAAGCGTATATCTTACCATCTGGACCGTAAAGTGGAGTTCTTATTAAAAGTCCATTTCTTATGTCTTTTGCATCACCTAAGGAAGCTACTTGAACATCTACACTCATTCCCGGTTTTGCAAAAGGTGGAAGGTTTGCTGTAACAATGACAGCTGCTGCGTTTTTTGTCCTTACTTGGGCTGGGTCTATGTATATACCAAGTTTTCTAAGCATGTTGGCAATACTTATAAGAGTGTACCTACTTGTTGTTCCATCTCCCGTACCGTTTAGTCCTACTACAATACCATAACCTGTAAGATAGTTAGTCCTAAATCCTTCTACTTCTACTAAATCTCTAATTTTTATTTCATTAGTAGCACCAAATGTTGTTAGAGATATAAAAAGTAATAAAACGATGATTTTTTTAAACATTTTTCCTACCCTTAAAACGGCCAAATTTTCTTTAAGAATTGGGCAAGCCAACCTGGTTTTGTACTGTCAGCTATATAGCCTTCTCCATTGTATTCAACGTACATATCAGATATTCTTGATGAGTCAACAGAGTTATCTTGTAGTATATCTGTAGGTTTTACTATTCCAGATATTACAAGTGTTTGGTAATCATCGTTTACTTTTACAACTTTTTTTCCTACTATAAATAGATTTCCATTGGGATAAACCTTAGTAACTCTTGCAGATATTGTAGCAATAAGTTTAGAAGACCTGTTTGTTGAAGCTGTTCCTTTATAACTGTCTGAGTTATTTTCTGTAATACCAGCTATAGGTGTTTTATTTGGTACTTGTTTTCCCATTATTGTCGGAGATGGTACACCTAAAGACATTTTAGATTGTTCTTGTGTATTCGTTCCAGAAGCTGTTTGACCTGCTATCGTCTCTACAACTTTTATAGTAATAATGTCTCCGACGTTAAACGCTTTTGAATCTGTAAACAGGTTGTTATAACTTCCAGTGTATAGAGATCCTGCAGTTCTTGAGACTTTTTCTTGAGGAATATCAGGTGGAACAGGGTTGTAAGGTTTAGCGTACTCATCTTTTTTAGATGCACATCCTATAACAAAAGCCGACAGTATTAAAACTAATTTCTTTAATTTCATCTACTCTCCCTCAACTAAAACTGTCTGGTTATCTACAACCTTTCCTACTATCTCTTTTCCGGTGGAGATATTTTTAACTTTTATGTAATCTCCTTCTTTTCCACTTTCCAGTGCAACACCAAGAAGCTGAATCTTTATAGGGCCGTTTATATATAAAATATTCACTTTCTGATTTTTTTGTATAACTGTAATTAATTTTCCGTCTTTTTGCTGACTTATTCTGTAAGTGATTGGTATTTCTACTAAGTTCTTACCATCTTTTAGTACCAAGCAAGACAAATAAAGGTACAGTCCACTGTTTCCTTTACTTTTACAATCTACACTGTCAAAGTCTTGGGGAATCTGTTTTGTATAACTTTCAGGTATCTTAACCATATTTACAATTTCAAACTCTTTAAAGTTCGTCTTTACGTAATTGTCAACTAAATTTTTAAACTTTTCTATGTTATCAGAAGAAAAACTAAACTTAAAAAAAATTAAAATTAATATAAAAACCCATACCATCCTAATTAACTTTTAAGGGTTGAAACAGTCCTTAACATCTCGTCAGCTGTAATTATTCCTTTTGAGTTTACTTCGTAGGCTCTTTGGGCAACTATAAGGTTAACCATCTCTTCTACTATATTTACGTTTGAAGCTTCTAAAAATCCTTGTGTGATTTTTCCAAAGCCGTCTGTGTTAGGGTCTCCTTCTATTGGCTCTCCAGAAGCTTCTGTATACTTAAATAGGTTTTGCCCTATTGCTTTTAATCCTGCTTGGTTCATAAATCTATAAAGTTTTATATCTCCTACTTCTTCCGTTGTTTGTTGTCCTCCGCTATTTCTAACTACGACCACTTTACCGTTTGGGCTAACTGATATATTTATAACCGTCTCAGGAGCTGATATTTGGATGTTTGGACTTAATCTATATCCTTCTGGGTTTACTATATAACCTTCGTTGTCAAGCTGGAAGTTTCCGGCTCTTGTAAATGCTTCACTACCATCTGGCATTTCTATTTTGAAAAAACCATCTCCTTGTATAGCAAGGTCTAATGGATTATCTGTTTTTATAAGGCTTCCTTGGGAAAATATCTTTGCAACGTCAGAAACTTTTACACCTAAACCTATTTGTATCCCTGCTGGAACCCTGTTTTGGGTAGAGCTTAAAACTCCCGGATCTCTTATGTCTTGGTAGATAAGGTCTTCAAAGTTTGCTCTACTTCTTTTAAATCCGACAGTATTAACGTTTGCAATGTTGTGGGATATAACGTCTAAGTTTGTTTGTTGTGCTTCCATTCCTGATGCTGATGTCCAAAGTGCTCTAAGCATTTTTATACACCTCCCTTTTAAGCTTTTCCTATTTCGTTTAATCTTCCTTCAAGTTGGTCCAAAGATTTTGCTAAATTCATATAAATATCAAACCTTCTGTGACTGTTTATCATTTCAACCATCTCTTTTACTATGTTTACGTTAGAACCTTCTAAAAATCCTTGTCTTAATGTGTATCTTTCAGTTGCCTGCTCTTGTCCGTTATAGTATCCATTTCCTACAGGTTGAAGGTTTTGTAGGTTTACTACCCTTAACGTTGCAACAAGTCGGCCGTTTTGATATATTTCTCCTTTAGTTGTAATGTCTACTCTACCGTTTGTATCTAACTTTATTCTCTGTCGGTTTGTATCAAGTATATATCCACCGTTTTGATCAACTAAAAAACCTTCGTTGTTTATAGAAAAGTGTCCATTCCTTGTGTAAAATCTCCCTACATTTGTCTCTACGTTAAAAAATCCTTCTCCTTCTATTGCTACATCTAAAGGGTTATCTGTTTTTATTAAAGCTCCTTGATTGTTTATAACAGGCGTATCTCTAAATCTTGGAAATACAAGTAAGTCTCCTGTCTGTCCTACATTCTCTGGGATTTTTTGGCTTATCTCCCTCATGAGTATTTTTTTAAATCCGGATGTGTTTGCATTTGCTATGTTGTTTGTTATAGTGTCTAACTGCTCTACGGCTCTACTTCCTCCGGAAGCTAAAATATATATTGGTTGAAAGTTTACTGCCATCTTTATAACCTCTTAAATTGTTTTGATATAAGGTTTACTCTTTCTTCTTTGGTCAAAATCTCTTTTATTTTTATTGCAAACTGGTCTTCAACCTGATAAAGCTCTCCTTTTGCTACTAAAACACCGTTTACCTTTAAGTCTATTGGTTCTGTTATGAATCTGTCTAAATCTACCACACTACTTGGAGATAGTTTTACTATCTCTTCAATTGTCATTACTTTTGAGCCTATCTCTACAGTTATAGTTATAGGAAGGTCTAAAAGTAAATTAAGCTTTTTCTCAATATCAGCTGGAAGGTTTTGAAATCTATCTTTTTTCTCTTCTTTACTTTCTATTTTTGGTTGGTCTTTTATAGGTTCTTCATTTATATTTTCTTTCTCTTCATTCTTTTCGGGCTCAAGCATCTGTGCCCATGCAGCTGCCAAGTCTTCTTGAGATTCTGAAGGCGTAGTTTCTTCTTTTTTTTCTTCTTTTTCTTCTACAACAGGCTCTTGCTCAAGCATTTCTGCCCAAGCTTTGGCTAAATCTTCTTGGGATATTTCTTCTTGATTTTCTTGGTTATTATTCTCTTTCTCTTCCATCTTCCTCACCTTTTACTCTATCTACTATCATTGCTGCGTACTTTTTATCGTATCTTCCAAGTTTTGCAGTAAACTTTGGTTTTCCTTCAACCATTAAATTAATACTGTCATCTTTTTTCACATTAAGGATTATATCACTTCCTACCTCTAAGTTTAACAGTTCTTCTACAAGCATAGTAAAACGGCTTAACTCTAATGTAAAGTTTAGTTCTACCTTAGATAGTTTCTTTAGTATGTTCTCTTTCCAATCAGCTGGTATCTCTAAACTTGAAGTTTCTGAGAAGATAATATCTTTTAGTGGTAAAAACATCATCTGTGGAAAGGCAAAACTAAAAGGTACTTCCAAGCCTTCTATGTCAAGTATCATCTCAACCACTATAACTTTTTCAGCTGGAGATACTATCCTTACTAAGAATGGGTTTAGTTCTACAGATTTTCTTTCTACTTCAACGGGATAAACAGTTTGCCATATTTTCTCAAAACTGGTTAAAACTGTATCTACAAAATCATGGATTATATTAAGCTCTAACTTTGTAAAATCTCTTCCCTCTATCTTAAATGGTCTTGCTCCTCCTCCAAACAAAGCACTTATCAAATTAAAAACTACTCTTGAGTCTATTACCAAAAGAGCAGACTCATTAAGTGGTTTCATAGTAAATATTGTGTAAGATGCAGGCAGTGGAATTTTGTTAATAAAATCTCCAAACTTCATTACAGTTATACTGTTTTTAGAGACCATGTTTATAACTGGAAATAAGGATCTTATCTCTTCACGGAAGATTTTAGCCCATCTCTCAAAGATTACCTCTAATCCGGGGAATCCGCCTTTTTTTATCTTTTCAACTTTAGAAAAATCAAAAGGTTTTTCCCTTTTTGTTTCAACAACAGTTTCTTTTTTCCCACCTCCAAGTAGTGCATCAATCTCTTCTTGAGATAAAAATTCAGACATTTAAATCACCCCACTTACTTATAATTATAGCATCTCTTCTCCACCACCACCATACTCAATAACACCAGCCTGAATAAGATTTTTAATAACTTGTATAATTTTCTTACGGGCATTTTCAACATCTGATTTTTTAACAGGTCCAAGTACTTCCATATCTTCCATAAACATTTGGGCAGCTCTCTTTGACATGTTGGCAAGGAATTTGTCAATAATCTCTTGAGGAGCGCCTTTAAGTGCAATAAGAAGGTCGTTTTTGTCAACCTGTTTAAGTATTTCCATAATAGCTCTGTTGTCGAGTTTGATAATATCTTCAAATTTAAACATTCTTTCTTCAATATTGTCTGCCAGAGAAGGAGCTTCTTTTCTAATTTCGTCTAGTATTTCCTGTGCAAAGTCTTTTGGAAGGTTGTTTACAATCTCAGCTGCTATATCTAAACCGCTTAACATCTCTTCTTTTCCAGCTCCTATAGTGTACAGCTCAGCTTCAAGGTTATCAGCAACCATCTTAATCATGTTAGATGACACTTTCTCTAAAGAGGCAAGTCTTTTTATTACTTCTTCTTGAATGTTTGATATTCCTTGTCTTCTTGGTAAAAATTGGATTATCTCAGCTGCTTTATTTGGTTTTAGTTGACTTAGTATAAGTGCTATAACTTGAGGATGCTCATTTTTTATGAGGTTAGCCACCACTTTAGAGGGGAGTTTTTCAAGTTCATTGAATATGGCTTTTCCTTGCTCTGCTAAAAGTAATCCGTCAAAAAGCTCTTTAACTTTCTCAGGGGGAAGAGCTTTTTCCAGTATCTTTCTAAGGTTTTCTGGAAGAAGTCTTAAAGGAGCTGCCTCAGATATTTCCTTATAGGCATCTTCTATAACCTTTTTCAAAGTCTCTTTATCTGGAGATTCAAGTGTAAGGAGTCTTTTAATAATTTTTTCTAAGTCTGTCTGTTTTAAGTGTTTAAAAATCTTTACGTTTTTATCTTCTGGCAGTATTGATAAAAGTATTGCTGCTTTATCTAATCCTGAAAGCTTTTCTTTATCCATTTTATTAACCCTGTAGTTGTGCCCAAACTTTATCCATTTTTTCTTTTAAAGTTTCAGCTGTGAAAGGCTTAACAATGTAATTATTGGCTCCAGTTTGTATAGCTTGTAATACATTTTCTTTTTTTGCCTCAGCTGTAACCATTATAACCGGTATATTTTTCAAATCTGGGTCTTTTTTTATTTCTTGTAGTAATGTGATTCCATCCATCTCTGGCATATTCCAGTCTAATAAAACTAAGTCGTATTTTTGTTGTTTTAACTTTGCTAAAGCCTCTTTTCCGTTTTCAGCTTCATCAACGTTTGTATATCCCAGTTGTGTTAAAAGACTTTTTATTATCTTTCTCATTGTAGCCATATCGTCTACTGTTAAAATTTTAGCATCTGAAGGAAATCCCATTTCGTTAACCTCCTTTATAATCCTAATTCTTCTAAAAGTTTGTCTACGTCTTGTTGGTTAATTCTATCTCCAGTGATAAACTCGTGAACTTTTCCAACTGCTTTTTTCTTATCTTCTTCTGATAAAGAAGACATTTCTATAGATGTAGCTGCAAATTTTAATAGATTTTTCTTTGTTTCTTCAAGTATATTTATAACTTCTTTTATCTGTTGTGCCATAAGGTCTTGAAAAGAAAACAATTCATAAACTTTTATTAGTATATTCATGTTATCTTTATTTTTTTCTTTTATTAAACTTAACTTTTCTTTGATTGTACTTACAGGATTTAGATTTAACAATTCATCTACTGTTTTGTCTATTACTTTACAGTTTTCTTCTACTTTGTCTATCTGCTGTATAATGTTGTTTGCACTCTCTTCACTGAATTTTATCACTTCTCTAAGACTTTCTGTAGCTGTAGGTGTTATGACTTTTGTTGTGTGTGTGGCAACTTTTGCAGTTTCTTCTATCTTCTCTTCAAGTATCTTTACCTCCTCAAGTATGCTCTTTATAACAGTCTTTAGGTCTTCCATTACTCTCCTCCGTACTTTTCTAAAAATGCTTTTAAAATCTGGTAGTGATGGTTTATTTCCATCATTTTTAACGTTGCTTCTTTTTTGTTCGGATGGATGTCAGGATGGTACAACTTCACCATTTCTCTGAACTTTTCCTTAAGCTCTTTTTCTGAAAGTTCTTTTATTCCAAAGAAATCCATCGCAACTTTTATATGGTGTGGCCTTGCGTTTGGGTCATTGCAAAAACTCCAGTAAGCCTTTACGTAAGCCTTTATAACATTTTTATTTTTATTAAAAAACTCGTCTAAATCGTTTCTAAACAAATCCTCTTTAAAGTATGTTTTTAGTGTTGCATAAGTATACCTTCTAAACCATTCTTCTACAAAGTGGTCTGCGTCTCCGTTATACTTCTCATAAAGGTTAAAAAACAAACTTTGAAATAAATCCATTCTTTTACTGTTTATAAATTCCATAATTTTCACTATAAACATTTACCCTTTACTCTTCCCTTGCAGGAAAAAGTTTGTCTAAATCTATTATACTTATAAATCCTTTTGGTGTTAAAGCTACATTTGAAAGGTAATCACTGTATATACTTGTCATTGGGTTTGGCTCTAAGTTATCTTCTGGGATTTTTATTACACCGTAAACAGAGTCTACAAGGATTGCCAACTTACCTAAGTTTGTTTCTAACACTATAAGCCGTGTTGGTTCTTTAGTCTCTTTTACCCCTACCATCTCTTTCACTGACACAACAGGAAGTATCTCACCTCTAAGATTTATCACACCTTTTATATAGTGTTGAGTTAGTGGGACGGGAAATATTTCTAAGATTTTGGATATCTCCAAAACGTTTTTGAGGGATATGCCTATAAACTCATCTTCTAAGTATACCCCCAAGAACTCTAAAATTTTAGATGTATCTTGTCCGTATATTATTGGCTTTTTTTGAGATGACAAAACTAAACTCATAGCTTACCCCCCTAAACTTTTAAAGCGTTACTATTTATATTCTTGAGAAGTTCTACCAAATCAAGTATTAAAACGATTTTACCATCTCCTGTTATAGTAGCTCCTGATATGCCGTGTAAATCTCCAAATATTTTCCCAAGTGGTTTTACAACTATCTCTTCATCTCCAAAAAGGTCTTCTACTGTAAATGCCACCCTTTGATTACCAATTAGACATACTATTATATATCCTGTTTTACATGGAGGGACTTTTAACATATCGTATATGTTTATAAGTGGTAAAGCTTTTTCTCTTAAGAGTAAAACCTGCTTTCCTGATAATGTTTTTATTGTTGCATTTTCCACAGAAATAATTTCTGTCACTAAGAATATAGGTATAGCAAACCTTCTTCCACTTACAGACACAAGCAGAGACCTTATTATTCCAACTGTTAATGGGAATGCCATAGATATCTTAGTTCCCTTACCTTTCTCACTCCATATATCTATGGTTCCTCTAAAGTTTATAACTGTATTCATTACAGCATCCATTCCTACACCACGTCCGGATATCTCTGATACTTTGTCTTTAGTTGAAAAGCCCGGTAAGAAAACAAGTTGCAATATCTCTTTTTCTGTCATCTTTTCCAGTTGTTCTTTTGTTATTATTCCTTTTTCTATGGCTTTTTGAGCTACTTTGGCTGGATCTATTCCTCTTCCATTATCTTCTACTTCAAGATAAACCCTATCTCCTTGATAGTATGCTCTTAGTACCAATTTACCGATAGGTGGTTTTCCAAGTCTCTTTCTTTCTTCAGGAGTTTCTAATCCATGGTCTAAAGCGTTTCTTATAAGATGAACTAAAGGTTCTTCTAATCTTTCAAGGATAGATTTATCCATTTCTGTGTCTTCACCTTCTATTATAAGGTTTACCTCTTTTCCAACTAACTTTGAAAGGTCTCTTACTACTCTGGTAAACTTTTGGAAAAGTCTTTTAACTGGTTGCATACGGGTTTTCATAACTGCAAGTTGTAAATCTCCTACTATCTTGTCTATAGATGATGCAACTGATTCTATCTCTTCTATGTACTTGTTTGAAGTCATGTTTTGTGTCAGTTCCTGCACACTTCTTAAAAGTCTGTTTCTGTCTAAAACTAACTCTCCTACAAGGTTCATAAGGTTTTCTATCTTTTAAACGTCTATTCTTAAAACTCTCTCTTCTTCATCTTTTTTCTGCTGTTTCTGTGGTTTTTTATCTTCCTTTTTAGTTTCTTCTATCTTTGTCTCTTCTACGTTATTTTCTTCTACTGTTGGTGTTTCTAAATCTTTCTTAATTATATCTTCTTCTATAGCTTCTAACATCTTCTGAGCTGTTTCTTCTTCTACTTTTTGGATTATATCTGTAGGTACAGGTTTTGCTTCAGTTTTACCGTTTATTATATTTTCTATGTAATCTACTATCTCTTTAGGTCTTTTGTTTGGTGGCATTAAAACTAACTCTTCAAGTATTTCTTCTATAGTAAGTCCTTTTAAGTGTGATAGTCCATACTTATCTAACAGTCTATCTAAGGTTATCTCTTCTTTGTCTTGAGATGGAGAGTGTTTTGGTTTACCTTCTAGTATTTCAGTAAGATTTTCTATAATATCTGTAGGTTCTTCCGGTTCTTCTCCAGATTGATAGTCTTTTATAGCGTTTTTAATG
Organism: Sulfurihydrogenibium azorense Az-Fu1; assembly: GCF_000021545.1. Taxonomy (NCBI): domain Bacteria; kingdom Pseudomonadati; phylum Aquificota; class Aquificia; order Aquificales; family Hydrogenothermaceae; genus Sulfurihydrogenibium; species Sulfurihydrogenibium azorense. The sequence goes on along the minus strand of NC_012438.1, from coordinate 1,234,836 downwards.
TAATCAACGGCTTTAAGTAAAACGTCAAGAATTTCTGAGTTAATCTTTAATTTCCCCTCTTTTACTTTTCCAAGTATATCTTCTGCTTTGTGGGCAACTTCTACTATTTTTGTTAACCCTAAAAAACCAGCTCCACCTTTAAGAGTATGCATACTTCTAAAGGCTGAGTTTATTAAATCTTGATTCTCGGCATCTTTCTCAAGGCTTAGTAGTGCTGCTTCTAAATTTTCTAAGTGGTCTGATGCTTCAACTACAAACTCTTCAAAAATTTCTCTGAGTTCATCAGGAATCATTGCCCACCTCCATACTTTTCTATCAGTTCAATTAAATGTTTTACATCAAACTTTACTAAGTAATCATCCGCTCCTACGCTTTTTGCTTTTTGTTGGTTCGCTTCATCAGAAAGTGTTGTGTTTACTATTACAGGTAGGTTTAAAAATCCGGGAGTGTTTTTTATTAAATTTGTCAATGTAAGACCATCCATCTCTGGCATCTCAATGTCTGTCAGTACTAAATCTATGTAATCTCTAACGCTTTTACCGTACGCAGAAGCTTCGTTGTAAATCTCTTGTAGTTTTTCCCACGCCTGCTTTCCACTTTCTGTAAGTATAACTTCGTGTCCTGCAGACTCTAAAATGTCTTTTATTATCTTTCTTGCTACTGCAGAGTCTTCTGCTACAAGTATTCTTAACTTTTTTTTTGCTTCTTTTTTTTCTGACTCAGTAGGTACATTAAATACGTAAAGTAAGTTCATATCGTTTAGTATTCCTTCAAAGTCAAGGATAAGCAAAAGTCCATCTTCTACTTCTACTACACCTGTAATCCTTCCATTTAATCTTTGATTAACGACTTCAGGTGCTTTTTTTATGTCCTTCCAAGATATTCTTCTTATTCTGTTGGCTCTGTGTATGATAACTCCTACTTTCTCCCTTAGGAATTCCATAAAAAGTAGGTACCTTTTTCTTTCTGGTGGTTCGTGAATGTTCATCCATTTTGCAAGGCTGATAACAGGTATAAGTTCTCCCCTTATCTCTGCCATACCTTCTACCTGAGATGGCATATTTGGAATCTTTGTTAATGTTGGAGTCCTCAAAACTTCTCTTACTTTGGCTACATTAACTCCTAATATCCACTCGTATAGTCCTTCTTCTCTATCTTCGTATATTCTAAAGTCTATTATCTCAAGTTCATTCTGTCCGGTTTTTAGTATATCCGGAAGTCCGTAGTTATCACTCATATTAAATCCCTCCAATTAAATGTTATCCTTTTCCTTACACTTTTCCTCTAACTTCTCTAACTCTTGTTGAAGTTCGTTTACGATTATGCCTATTTCAGCTGCTATCTTGTTAGTGTCATCAGCTAACTTCCTAAACTCTCCTGCAACTACCGAGAAACCTTTCCCCATCTCTCCTACCCTTGCAGCTTCAATAGCAGCGTTTAAAGCCAAGAGATTACTCTGTTTTGCAATCTTTTTTATATTTTCTACCATCTTTTTTATTTCATTTATCTTTTCTATATGTTTCATAACTCTCTACCTCCGTTTACTTGAATACAAGATTTGGCTAACTTTAATATATCCTGTATTATATGTTTAGAAAATTCTACCATTTCAAAACCTTTCTCTACCATCTCTTTATACTTGCCTTGTCTTAAAAACTCCATTGCTTCCCTTGCTATATTATGATATTTTTCGTGAGGTGTTTCTAAATCCCTAAAGTATCTTTCCCCATCCAATCCACACATTTTAACATCGCTAACACCTACAGAGTAATACCACTTACCCAAAGCACACTCTCTGTGGGATTGAGTTTCTACATAAGTTCTGTTTTTTATAGCTTTTATTATGTTAATCATAAATTTTGCGTCGTCTAATATTCTATCAAGAAGATTTATGTAAAGTTTTAAGTTTTCAGAGGTAGTTTTTTGAGCAAGTTGTCTTAAAATGTCAAAGTTGTTTACTAACCTTTCAAATGTTTCAAAGGATGCTTTTTCCGATTTTTCTGTAAGACTGTTTATCTCTTCAAATGAAGATTCAAAGTCTTTGGCGTTTGATATTATGGCTTTAACTGAGTTATCTACATCCCTTGTCATTGATCCTACTTCGTTTATAACAGAAGATATAATCTTTCTTACTTCCTCTGTGCTTTTTCCTGTTCTTTCTGCAAGTTTTCTAACCTCATCTGCAACTACTGCAAACCCTCTTCCCATCTCTCCTGCTCTTGCAGCTTCTATCGCTGCGTTTAGAGAAAGAAGGTTTGTTTGTTCTGATATTTCAAGTATCAAACCTAAAACACTCTCAGACTCCTTTATTTTGTTTTGGGTAAAATCGGCTTTATCTTTAACTTTTTCTACCTGTTTTGATATCTCTATAGTTTGCCCTAAAACAGACTTTAAGTTGTCGTCTATATAAACGTCTAATAAAATCTGATATGCCGTTCCTACTGATGCATTATACGCACTCATAGCTACAGTTTCAGCAAGAGATGTTAAAACCTCGCTTTCTACAAATCTACTGTAAGTTACGTCTTTCATAATGGTTTGGTAGTAAATGATGTTTCCTTTCTCGTCGGTTATAGTTGTCCTATTAGATTCTAAAATTGTGTTTCCTACTTGTATATCTGCATTTTTCTTTATCTCACCCGGTTTTAAATCTTTAAGGAGCTGTTTTATCCTGTCTGGATTTTTGTGGAAAATATGTATAGATTTTCCAAGTATGTTTGAAGAGTTTATCTCCATACCTGCTATACTTCTCAAATCAGGTGATAAAGCATCTACTATCTCTTTTGCTCTCCTGTTTAGATAAACAATATCGTTTCCTGCTTTACCTTCTTTAAAGTCTGTTGTAGCAAGGATAACCGCTTCTTCTGTAAGATTGTCAAGTGCTTTTTTGTAAACATCTAACTCTTCTTTGAGTTTGGTTAACTGCTGTAATGACCTTTCCTTTTCTTGAAGCTGACTTTCAAGTCTTGCGATTTCCTGCTTGAGCCTTTCAACTTCTTCTCTGTTGCTTCCACCAAATAAACCCATGTCTAAACCTCCTTAAATAGATGTTGTTTTCTTTCTTCTACCAGTTTATCTATCAAGTTAAATAGTTCTATAGATTCATCTTCAGCTCTTTGAAGGTGGTCAAATATAAACTGTTTATGTTTTACAATGTCTTCTCCTCTCTCTATAAGCTGTATAAGAGGGTAAAGTGTTTGATGGAAGTCTGCGTGATACTGTTCTATCTGTTTGAAAGTAGGGAAGTTTTTAAACTCTTCTGATTCTTGTGAATAATACCACTTTCCGAATCTGCAGCTGTGATGGTCTGTAAACTTAAAGACCATTTTTTCCTGAGATACTGATAAGTATGTGTTGTTTTTAAATATTATGTGGTCTAACTTTCTTGCAGAAAGGTATGCTATATCTGAGATGTAAATAGCTAATCTGTTTACTGTGTCTGCTTGTCTTTGGAATGCTTTTGCTACTTCTTTAAACGATTTAATCTCTTCAATAGAATTCTTAGCCATATCTACCATCTTCTCTGTTTCTTGTGCCACATCTTTACTCTGTGCTTGAAGCTGAGTAATAGACATTGTTATCTCTTCAGTTGCTTTTTGTGTTTTTTCTGCAAGTTTTCTAACCTCATCTGCAACAACTGCAAACCCTCTTCCCATCTCTCCTGCCCTTGCTGCTTCTATCGCTGCATTTAAAGCAAGTAAGTTTGTCTGGTCCGCAATCTCTCTAATAAGGTTAACCACTTCTGAAATATCAGATATTTTTCCTGTAAGGTTAAGTACAACTTCAGAAGACTGTTTTATTGAGTCTATAATTTGGTTTAAATGCTGTACTATCTCTTCTATCTTTTTTAAACCTTCTTCGGATACTTCTTTGGTTTTAATGCTTTCATTTTTTATAGTTTGTATTTCTTGCACAATCCTGTCTAAATCTCTATGTATCATCTGTGGATTTGCAGATATTCCACCACCTAATTTGCTCATCTCTTCAATCATAAGTGTCTTCTCTATAAATCTGTCATTTTCCTCTATAGCTTTTAAAGGTTTTTTCAAAGAAATCATAACAGCCTTAAACGTTCCAGTAAACCCAAAATCTACAGGTTTTCTCCAATATTTTTTATGGGAAGCATACTCTATTGGTGTTTTTAACTCTCTTATAAACACATCAACTTGGTCTAAGAGGTAGTTTATATCATGGGCAAGTTTTAAAAGCTCTCCTTTTTCTTTTTCTTTTATTAACCTTGGTTCAAGATTACCTTTTTCTGCCTCTGTTAGAACGTAAGATATCCTCTTTATAAAACCTTGAACTTTTCTAATGTTTACAAAGATTATCCAAGCTGTTATAAAGTTAATAATGTTTAATACTCTTATCAAATCAAAGCCGTGTTTATAAACCTCTATAACAAGTGCAAAAGAAAATATACCTATGGATACCATGTTAGCATACTGTACTATTGTCAGTGAAGATGGTTTGTTATACTCTTTCATCCTCAATCCTCCTTAAATGTTATTGTAAATATGAACTCTTCATAAGATTTACCCATTTGCTTTAACTTTTCGTCTAAAAGTCTTAATCCTGCTTCCAATCCCCCTCTACTTTCAGCCTCTTTTAGTTCTCTATAGAGAGGTTCTATAACATTTGTAAGAATATCCCTATTTAAAACAGGTCTTCTATCAGAAGTATAACCAACTATTTTCCCACTACTGTCAAATGTTGGCGTTACATGAGCAAAAACCCAGTAATAACTGCCATCCTTTGCCATATTCTTTACATACGCAAATATTTCACTCCCTTTTTGAATTGTGTCCCACAGAAGTTTAAATACGGTTCTTGGCATATCAGGATGTCTTACAATGTTGTGTGGTTTTCCGATAAGTTCCTCTTCTGAGTATCCAGCAATTTCACAAAAGATAGGGTTGGCATAGGTAATAATACCCTTTAGGTCTGTTTTCGATACAAGAAACCTATCTGGTGGTACCTGAATTTCCACCGGTTTTGGTGTTGGTCTTTCCATTTTTTTACCTCCATCTATGATAGTTTAAATTTCATAATCAACTGAGTTATCTCGTTTTTGACTTTGTTTAACTTTTCGGTTGTGTATCGTAACTTTTCACTTATTTCTTTTGTTTCTAAAGATTTTTCGGAAATATCTTCAATCTTTTTACTTATATCTTCTACTGCTTTTGTTATTTCTATAGCAGAGTTTAAAGACTGCTTTGAACTTTCAAGTATTTGTAGTACTTTCTCTTTTGTTAATATAGAGTTTTCTTTAAGTTTTAATATATCATCACTTAAATTTTGAATTTCTCTGGAATTTTTAAGCATACTATCGCTGGTTTGGTATATCTTAGATATAACATCTCCTATTACATTTTCTATCTGAGATATACTACTTTGGGTTTTCTCTGCGAGTTTTCTAACTTCGTCTGCAACGACTGCAAAACCTCTTCCCATCTCTCCTGCCCTTGCTGCTTCTATTGCTGCGTTCAGTGCAAGTAAGTTTGTTTGTTCAGCTATATCTAATATTAATGACATAACTGATTTTATATTTTCAGCTTGATTTTGTAATTTTAAAATTTCCTGAGATATGTTTTGCTCTTCATCACTTATAATGTTTATATCTTTAATTAGATTATCTATCTCTTTTTCAACCTTTTCAAGATTATCTTTACTTTCATTAGCTAACTTTTCTGTCTCCTGTGCAACATTTTTAGACTGGAGAGCTTTATCTTTAATAAAATCACTCATATTTTTAACTTCTTCTATAGATTCATTTTGTTTTATAACTTTTTCTGAAATATTTTCTACACTTTCTGAAACTTCTTTTTCAGACGATACTAAATCATCTACTTTCTTTCTAATGTTTATTAGTACACTTTGAACTTTTTCTATAAACTTATCTATGTATGACGCTGCAATTCCTATTTCGTCTTTACTTTTTATATTTAGTCTCTTTGTTAAATCTCCTTCTCCTTCAGATATATTTTTTGCTGTTTCAGTTAATAAATTTAGAGGTTTAAACAAGAAAAATTCTAAAAAGATTAGAGAAGATACAATAATAACTAAAATTAAAATAATAAACAAACCAACAAGTGTCTTTAAATTGTTAGATATAGTCTCATCTGTTTTCTTCATACTTTTGGTAATATCTATAACACCTAAGACATCTCCTTCTTTTGCATTAACATGACATTTTAAACACATCTGTTCTGCAATGGCAGGTTTTAAGATTCTTAAATGTCTAACTCCATTTTGTGTAAACTCAAATATCTTTTCTTTTTTACTTTCAAAAACTTCTAAAACATCTTTATCGTCTGTATACTTTGCATCTGGTCTAAATAGTTCTATAACTTGCTTAGATTTGTGAACGTTAAAACTATGCATACCCTCAATTCTTTTTATCTCGTCAGCTGCTGATTCAACAAGTTCTGGATTTCCGGTATTCATTGCTATTCTTAGAGACCTAAATGCTGTTTCCGCCAATAAAGAAATCTCATCGTAAGAAGACTCTTTTTGTAATTTTTTAAAGTCAATATATACTGTTAAAGTAATGATAATACAGGCAATAATTGAGCCAACTATTAAACTCCATACAATTTTTCCTTTAATCGTTTTCATGAACATTTAACCTCCTATGGGGTTAATTTTTTATCTAATTGTTAAATTTTTGCCACTTTTCTTTGCTTGGTATAGTTTTTCATCAGCTACCTTTATGAGATCGTCTAAGTTATCTCCGTCCTTTGGATATACTGCCATACCTATACTTACAGTTATATTTAAGATTTTATTATCTGGTGTAAATATAACCTCCGAACTAACCTTCTTTCTTATCCTCTCTGCAATTTGATACGTACTCTCTTCGTCTGAACCTGGCAAAATTACTATAAACTCTTCACCACCCCATCTTCCAACAATATCCATCTCTCTTACGGAATTTAAAAATACATTACTTACCTTTTTTAAACACAAATCCCCAACTAAATGTCCATACGTGTCATTTAACTTTTTAAAGTTATCAACATCTATTACTAATACCCCAATATTGTAATCTAATCTTTTTGCTTTACCTATCTCCTTTGTAAAGAATTCTATTATATATCTTCTATTGTAAAGATTTGTTAACGAATCCTTCAATGATAATTCTTTGTTTATCTCTATTAAATTTAATGTTGAAGCAAATGGAGAAAATGCATTTATTAGGCTTTCTATAAATTCGACTTTTTCTTTTGTAAAAAAGTTTTCTTCCATGCTAATCATATTAATTATAGCTATTGTTTTACCACTGGAAACCACATTACTACATAAAAACGAACCGTGGTTTAACTTTAATTTTCCACATTGAAATGCAAATTTATCATTCTCTACTATAGTATCACCTGATATCATAACTTTACACTCCAGAAGTTCTCCATTTAAACATAAATCTGCTGGCTCTTTATCAAAACCGTAATACAGCTTTTCAACCACTGCATTTAAAGAAGGGTTTATTCTATAAATAATTAATTTATCAATTTTAACAATGTTTAACAAAATTTTTGCTAAGATATTATAAGATTCTTTTATAGAGGTAGCTTTGTTTAAAGCTAAAACAAAGTTGTGTAAAATTTGCATTTGACTATTCCTATAATTTATCTCTTCCTCAAGCTTAATTCTAAGACTTATATCTCGTGCAACTATCAAAATATGAGGATTTCCGTTGAACGTAACACTTGTAGCGTTAACTTCAACAGGTATCTTTCCTCCGTGTACTTCTTTATAGGTGCGTTTTCCACTTACAACCTCTCCCTTCCTAACTATTTTTTCTATATTTTGTTTTAGAAAGTCTTTATCTTCCTCTACAATGTCAAAGATTGTCATATTTTTAAGTTCTTCCTGAGTATATCCCAACTTTTTCATAACAGACCTGTTAAACATTTTAATTCTTCCATTATCTGCTTGATAAATAATTATCATATCTTCTATTGAATCTAAAATAGACTTATAGGTTTGAAGTTCTTTTAAAATGATATTTTGATCTTCTTTTTCTTTAGAGATATCTCTAAGAAGTAATTTTATTTTACCTCTGAATTCTTTAATGTCCGATATTATGTATGACCCCGAAACTTCAAAAACCCTTTCACCATCAGTTACTTTTAATTTTTCAACCTTCTTATCTTTTAATAGTTTTGAGTAAAGGTATCCCCAATCTTTCTCTGGAATTATGGTAACAATATCATTACCAATTAAGTTTCCAAAAAAATCTTTCGCCTTTTTGTTCATCCACTGTATATATTGACTTTCTACCATGTCTATAACTTCAACGATTAATTCAGGGAAAATATCAAGTATGTCTTTTGTACTCTTTAACTTTCTTTCCAAAAAGGTTTCAAAATTTCCACTTATTGCTTTTATAATATCCCTTTGTGTAATAAAACTTACAAATTTACCTTCTTGTGTTAAGACCAATCTACTTATCTTTTTTGAATCCATAACTTTTAAAGCATCGTAAACAGATGTTTCTATATCTATTGTTTCCACTGGAGAAGACATATACATCTCTATTGGCTGATTAGAGTCAAGTTCATCAAACTTGTTTAAAACATCTCTTTCTGTAAATATTCCTACAGGGTGCTCATCATCAACAACCAATATAGAACCAATATTATTTTCAAACATTATTTCTATCGCTTCTTTTACTGGAGTTTTTCTACTGACAGAAATTATGTTCTTTCTTCCTTGAAGATCTTTTAAAGTTAAATTCTTCCTGTATATATCTTCCTCTAACTTTAAAAGTAATTTTTTCATAGTTACTGTGCCTACAAAGTCCCCTTTCTCATCAACTACTATCAACCTTCTGATATTGTTTTCTACTAAGAGATTTACAGCAAAAAATACACTTCTATCTTTTCTAACTGTTATTAGACTTTTAGTTGCAAACTTCATTACATTTTCACTTAAGTCTACTTTTTGTTTAAACAACCTTATTACGTCCCTTTCACTAAGAATACCGACAGCTGATTTATCTTTTAAGATAACCACGAAACCTTGATTATACTCCCTCATCTTTTTTATTGTATCTTCTAACGTATCATTTGAATTAACGATAGGATTATTTTCTTCTAATAAACTTTCTATGGGTACGTTTATCATCTTATCACCTAAGTTAAACTCTAATTTCCAATTTAAATAATTTTAAAACAAACCAAGACAAGTAGCAAAACTTAAAGCTAAAATGAAGAAGTTTATCTTAGCTTTAAATCCTTCTAAAGATACTGCCCTGATATCCTCTATTCCCATATAGTATAACTTGCTAAATACTGTCTCTATTCTCTTCCTTACTCTCTTTAAATTCCTTAAGTGTTATTTTGTAATCACCTTTTCTATAGCTCATAGAAAATATGATGAGAGTTATAAGCTCTACATCAGAGAATTTAGGCTTATTTGTTTTATGTTTATGTTTTATGAGTTTTAGAATTTCATCTGTCAAAATATAAACGTTTATGATATAATTTCTAAATGTCATGGTTTAACCTCCAGTGGTAGTTTTACTTTATGATACCACCGGAGGTTTTTTATTTCATCTTTTTTTTGAATTGGAAATTAGGGTTATATTTCAGTTGTAAATAACCCGCAAGAAGTTGAAAATGTTTTAAAGGAAATCTTGGGAGGTGAAAAAGAGATGATGACATTAACAGAAAAATGGAAAATGGAAGGAATAATTGGAGCTAAGAAAGAAGATATTCTTAAACTTATCAATCTTAAATTTGAAAGAGTTCCTGAGGAATTGGAAAAATTAATTTCAGGCATTAACGACTTAGAAGAATTAGATAAACTATTTACAAAAGTCTTTTTGGCTAATAGTTTAGAAGAGTTGTTGAGAGATGGAGGGATAAATGGGCTTTAAAAATGAACTTGAAAAATTTCAAAATTTAATGAAAGACCTATTTCAGTTTGAGGCATCCGATTTAGATTTTGGAATTTATAGAATTTTAAACTATAAAAGAGAGCAGATAAGAGATTTTATTGAAAATAGGTTAAAAGATATTGTTGAGTCTTCTTTTGAAAAGCATAAAGGTGCTTTAGCTGAGAATATAGATGAAAGGTTTAATAGAGCAAAAGAAAATGTAGAAAAAGCTCTTGGGAAAAATGCAATTTTACCTACCGGAGATCTAAATAAAAGTTTTGAAGAAACACCTCTTGGCCAGGAGTATTTAGAAGTAAAAGAGCAAAAAGAGATGATTGAAAAGATTGATGAGATAAAAGGTCAGGTTTATAATGACCTTTATACTTTCTTTTCAAGATATTATGAAGATGGGGATTTTATACCAAAATACAGATACTCTATAAAAGGTCATAAGTATGCTATACCTTACGATGGTGAGGAAGTGAAACTTTACTGGGCAACCGCTGAGCAGTATTATATAAAAACTGGACTTTTATTTAGAGATTATACTTTTAAATCTGATAATCTTAAGGTTATTTTTAGAGTTGTAGAGGCAAAGGATGAAATCGCATCTAACAAGGCTACAAAGGAAAGGTTTTTTGTTTTAGATGATGAAAATTATTTAGAGATTAAAGACAATGAGATAATCGTAAGATTTCAGTATAGGGAGCTTTCAGATAAGGAAGTTAAAGATTATGATGTCGAAGGTGGCAGTAATACTGCAAAGCAGGAGAAAATCAATAATAAGATTTTCGAAACTCTAAAAGCAGATTTTGGGAAAGAAGAAAAAAAAACTAAATCTTGTCAAATCTTTGATTCTTAAGTTTAAAAATGATAAACCTTTACTTTTATATCATATAAATAGGTTTACCGCTAAGAATACAAAAGATTATTTTATTCATAAAAATTTAAAAAGATTTTTGTCTGAGCAGTTGGATTATTTTATTAAAGCTGAAGTTTTAAATTATGAGACTTTATCGCAGGAGAAGTATTTAGATAAGCATATTACAAGGGCAAAAACTGTTAAGGATATTGGGGAAAAGATAATTGAGTTTTTATCTCAGATTTAGGATTTTCAAAAGAGGCTATGGGAAAAGAAAAAGTTTGTTGTCAGGACTGATTATGTAATTACATTAGATAGGATTAAGGAATGGACTGATGAGGGGTTTTATGAGTGGGTTTTGGATAGGGTATTAGATAATTCTAAACAGTTAGAGGAATGGGAAGAGCTTGGATTTGGTAGCATAAGGAGTAAAGATGATTTAAAAGATAAAAGGCTTCCTATTGATACAAGATATTTTGATGAGGAGTTTAAGTTTAGGCTTTTAGAGAAGATTAGTGAGAGTGTGGATTTGGAAGATGCTTTAGATGGTTTGCTTATAAAGAGTGAAAACTGGCAGGGTTTGAATACGATTTTAAATAAGTATGGCAACCGAGTTCAGACTATTTATATTGATCCGCCGTTTAATAAGGAACAGGATGCTGATTATTTGTATAATGTGAAGTATAAGGATGCTACTTGGATTAGTATGCTTGAAAATAGGTTGAGTTTGGCAAGAGAGTTGTTAAATGAAAAGGGAAGTATTTTCGTAAGATGCGATTATAACGGGAATATGTATGTAAGAATGCTTTTGAATGAGATTTTTGGATGGGAGAATTTTAGGAATGAGATAATAGTAAATAGAATTGTCAAAAAAGGTTTTGGTGCTGATAGATTTCCTACCGCTATTGATTCATTATTTTATTTTGTAAAATCTGAAAATTTTGTATTTAAAGGATACAGAAAATTGCTAGACAAACCTAAAGAGCCTTGGTGGCATGATATGACTTCTATGACAGCTGGTAGAAAAGGAGGGGAACCGAGAATTATCTTTGGCAAAAAATTATACCCGCCTCCTGGAAGAGCATGGACTTTTAGTCAGGAAAGAATAGAAGAGATGGAAAAGGAAGGGAGAATAAGAATTAGATGTAGTGTATGTGGTTATACTCATTATAAAGGAATATGGAAGAAGTGTCCTAAATGCGGAGAAGAAAAAGAAAGAGTAGATTATCTGGTAATTACCGATGGAAGAGAGCCTATTGATAATGACTGGACAGATATTCCGGGTTATTCTTTTGGTTGGGATTTTCAAACCGAAAACTCCGAAATCCTCCTGAAGCGTGTTATAGAATCCACATCCAACGAAGGAGATTTAATCTTAGACTTCTTCCTCGGCTCTGGCACAACAATAGCAGTAGCACACAAACTTAAAAGAAAATGGATTGGAGTTGAGATGGGTGAACATTTCTGGACAGTGGTTTTACCGAGAATGAAGAAGGTTTTAGCTTATGATAAATCAGGCATTTCAAAAGAAGAAGATGTTAAGGAAAAATATAACGAAAAAACAGCGGGAGGCTTCTTCAAATACCACACCTTAGAACAATACGAAGACACATTAGAAAACATTGAGTTTGAACAACAGGATGAAGAACAGCAAAAACTTTTACTGGAATTTCCTGATTACTTTGTCAAATACATGCTTGAATGGGAAACAAAAAACAGCAAAACCTTCCTAAACATTGATGAGTTAAAAGACCCGTTTAACTACAAACTTAAAATCATAGAAAACTACCAGCAGAGAATAGTTAATGTAGATTTGATTGAGACATTTAATTATTTGCTGGGCTTACAGGTTAAGAGTTATAAGATTTTGGAAGAGAATGGCAGAAAGTATGTTTTTGTTTTTGGGGAGAAGGAAGGAAAGAGGGTTGCTATTGTTTGGAGAAGTATTAAAGACATAGACTTTGAGAAGGACAGAGAATTTATTGAAAAAGAGATAAAAGAGTTTGAGCCGGGCGAGATTTACATTAACGGAGATGCAGTAGCTGAAGGCTTTAGAGCGATAGAGCCTCTGTTTAAATCATTAATGTTTGAGAGGGTGGGCTAAGATGGATATGAAACCTGAGAAGCATTTAGTGCTCAGCAGATTCTTTCTCAATCTATTTGGCTTTGATGATTTTAATAAGTTGAGGGAAAAACTGAAAGATACTCAGGAAGGTTATGATTCCACAGGAAGAAGCTATTTTGTTGATGTGTTAATTGGTTTGAAATCGGAATGGGAAGATGCGCTTTTGGGATATGACGAAGCAATTAGAGAATATGTTGAAAAGCTAAGGCGAAACAGGAGACAGCCAAACTTTAACCTTAAATACTTCCAATACTTAGCCGTCTTATTTTCCGAGATTTTCCTTGATAGATATTACAATGTGGAGAAGTTTAACAGCGAAAACAGAACAAAAATAAATCCTTTCACTGAAGAAGACCTTAAAAAGCTTGCATCAAAACACTTGACTTTCCTATGTAGAAAAGTTAAACTAAATTTCTGATAGGGGTGAGCTACCCCCTCACCGTAGGTGAGGGATACTCACGCACATGTTAAGGAGGATGCAAACATGCAAAACAAAGCAAATGGTCTACAGGAAAAACTGAAAGAAAAACTGAGAGAGATTTTCCAATTTGAAAGCGAAGACCTTGATTTTGGAATTTACAGAATAATGAATTACAAAAGAAAAGAAATTGAAGAGTTTATTGAGAAAGAGTTAATCGGTGAAATCAGAAAACAACTGAAATTAGCTGGAGAAGAGGAAATAAAGAAGGTAAAAGAAGAATTTGAGAAGATAAAGCAAAAGGCAAAAGATAATCTTGGGGAAGATGCTTTTGAGAATGGAGAATTAAAAGAAGGATTCAAAGACACACCTTTGGGAAAGAAATATTACGAGAAAAAGAAACAGCTACAGGAGATAAAAATATCCGAAGATTTAGAAAGAGAGATTTACAATCACTTAATCAATTTCTTCTCAAGATATTACGATAAAGGAGATTTCATAAGCAAAAGAAGGTATGGAAAGAATGAGAAGTATGTTGTTCCTTACAATGGAGAGGAAGTTTTACTTTACTGGGCAAACAAAGACCAGTATTACATAAAAACAACGGAGTATTTCAGGAGATACACCTTCAAGAGTAAAGAAGGGCTAACTGTTAATTTCAGGGTTGTTGAAGCAGAAGAAGAAAAAGGAAACATTAAATCTCCCGAAAAGAAGTTTTTCGTCTTAGATGAAAAGGTATTTGATTTTGACGAGGATAAAAAAGAGCTTAACATTTACTTTGAATACAGAGGATTAACCCAAGAAGAGGAAGAAAAATACAAACATGGGCAGTCAGCATCGCAGGATAAGATTAATGAAGAAACAGTGAGAATTTTAGAAGAAAAAATACCACAGAACAGTCTGGCAAGGCTTATATTTGAAAAAGAAGGAGACAAGACCTTAATTGAAAAACATCTTTACAGATACACAAGGCGAAACACAACGGATTATTTCATACATAAAGACTTAAAAGGATTTTTAGAAAGAGAGCTGGATTTTTACATTAAAAACGAGTTTTTACAGTTAGAAGATTTGCAGGTTTTAGAGCAAAGCGGTTATTTTGATAAGTTAAGGCTTTATTTAGTTGGTGTCAGGGCTTTCAGAAACATTGCTTTAAAGATAATTGAATTCCTGGCACAGATTGAAAACTTCCAGAAGAAACTCTGGGAGAAGAAGAAGTTTGTTATTGACACACATTATGTAATAACTCTGGACAAGATTAAAGAGTATGCAGGAGAAGAGTTTTTAGAAAGCATCTTAGATGGGATTTTAAACAATAAAAAGCAATTAGAAGAGTGGAAAGAATTGTTTGGGATAGAGGTTAAAGATAAAAAGGATTTAATGATTAATGAAAGGGAATGGAAGAAGCTACCAATTGATACAAAATACTTTGATGAGGAGTTTAAGTGGAAGTTGCTGGTTGCTTTGAGTGAAGAGAGCGATTTAGATGAGATTTTAGATGGAGTTTTGATAAAGAGTGAAAACTTTCAGGCTTTGAATTTGCTTTTGAATAAGTATAGAGAGAAAGTAAAAACTGTTTATATAGACCCACCTTACAATACTGGAAGCGATGATTTTCTTTATAGGGACAATTATCAGCATTCATCTTGGCTTACAATGATGGAGAATAGATTAAAGTTGGCAAAAGAATTAATGAAAGAAGATGGAGTTATTTTTGTGCAGTGTGATGATAATGAAGTAGATAATTTAAATAAGTTAATGGAATTAGAATATGGCACATATAATAAAATAACCACTTTTTGTTGGGAAAAAACTCAGCATTTTGGGAGGCAAAAACTTAATTATTATTTTAATAGAGATTTTATAATCTGTTTTGCCAAAAATCTTTTGAACAAATCTGATCAAATTAAAGAATTACTTATTGAAGATATAAAAAAAGAGCTAGAAGATGCTCCTTTATATAATGCATCTAACCCTGAAAAAAGTTTAATATTTCCTCCTGACAGTGTGAAGTTTAGTATACCCGATGGAGAATATACACAGACTGACGATGTTAAATATAAATTAGAAGGAAAGGTTATTGTTAAAAATGGAAAAAATGTAAATGAATTGAGATTAAGATTTAGGTCGAGATGGTCTCAAGATAAGATAAATGAAGAAATACCAAAAGGGACAAGATTTTGGATTAAGAGTAAAAATTTTGCTATAAGAGCTATTTATGGGAATAATTCTGTTTCTAAAACTTCTCCAAAACAGATTATTTTTACAAATATTAATAATCCTTTATATGCCAAAAATAAATATGTTTCCAAAGTTGGAACAAACGAGGAAGCTTCTAAAGAGATAAAAAAATTATTTAACAAAGATATTTATACTTATCCGAAGCCAGTATCTTTGGTAAGTTATCTTATTTCTTTAAATAATCTTGAACAGATGAATACTATTATCCTTGACTTCTTCGCAGGCTCTGGCACAACCGCACATGCAGTTATGAAACTAAATAAAGAAGATGGAGGAAAAAGAAAATTTATCTTAGTGGAGATGGCAGATTACTTTGATACAGTTATTATTCCAAGAATTAAGAAGGTAGCATATTCCTTCAACTGGAAAGAAGGAAAACCGCAAGACACAGATGGAATTGGTGTTTTCTTCAAATACCACACCTTAGAACAATACGAAGACGCACTTGACAATATAGAACTACAAGAAAACCAATCAGCACAAAAAGTATTTAAAGACGATTATCTTATAAAATACTTTCTTGATTACGAAACAAGAGAAAGTCCATACCTTCTAAACTTCCAACATCTAAAAAATCCATTCAACTACAAACTAAAAATAAATCTATCAGAAGTCGGAGAACCACAAGAAACAAATATTGATATACCAGAAACATTTAACTACCTTCTTGGAATAAAAATAAAAAAAATCAAAAAAGAACAAAACGAAGGCAAAACATACCAATTCATAATCGGAGAAAAAGACAGTAAAGACTATGCCATAGTATGGAGAGAACACACAGACAATTGGAATGAAGAAGACTACAAAAAAGATAAAGAGTTTATAAAGCAGCAACTTAAACCATACAAACCACAGGTAGTCTACGTAAACTGTAGTAGCATACTAACACCAAATTTTGATGACTATAAAGCAGAAATAAGATACATTGAGCCAGAATTTAAAGCACTTATGGAATCGTGAGAGGTTAGAAAGTGAAAAGTGAAAAGTATTTAGTTTTAAATAAATACATGCTTGACTTATTTGGTGTAGATGAATTTGAAAAGCTTCAAAAAAAAATTTAAAGACGAAAAAGAAGGTACAGACAGCAACGGGAGAAGTTATTATTTAAACACACTTTTAGGCTCAGGAAACTTAAAAATCTCAGAAGACGATTTAATCAAATACGATGAAAACATTCAAGAATACGTAAGAAAGATAAACGAAAAAAGAGGAAACATCAAACTAAAATATTTTCAATATTTAGCAGTTTTATTTACAGAGATTTTTTTAGATAACATCACAAACAGAAAAACGGAATTTATACATAAATTAAATGAATTTTTGGAAGAATACAAACAAAAGGAAAAAATAGAAATAGAGCCATTTATAGAAGAAGACTTTAAAAAACTTGCCTACTGGATGGCTACTGGGTCAGGAAAAACTTTAATTATGCATATGAACTACTTACAATTTTTAAAATACAAACCATTTGAGCCAGATAATATTTTATTGATAACACCAAACCTAAGCTTGTCTTATCAACATTTCCAAGAGTTAGAAAAAAGTGGAATACCGGCTAAGCTTTACAGTGAAAATAAAACAACAGGCTCGGAAGGAGATTATGAGATACTAATAATTGAGATAACAAAACTTGCAGAAGAAAAAAAAGGCAGTGGATTAAGCTTAACAATTGATACTTTTGAAGGTAAAAATCTAATTTTTGTTGATGAAGGACATAAGGGACAAAAATCAGAAGAAAAAAGTTGGATTAAAAAAAGAAAAGAGTTAACAAAAAATGGATTTGCATTTGAATACAGTGCTACATTTGGACAGATTTTAGACTCCGACAAAGAGATATTAAAAGATTATGCAAAGGCTATTATTTTTGATTACTCTTATAAATACTTTTATAATGACGGATACGGCAAAGACTTTCAAGTCTTAAACGTAAAAAAGAATGAAATGAAAGATGAAGAATTTCAAGAAGCTGTATTAGTTGCCAATCTTCTTGACTTTTACCAGCAGATGTTTTTATACAAAACAAAACCAGATTTAGTTAGAGAGTATAACATAGAAAAGCCGCTATGGGTATTTGTGGGTACAACAGTAGCAGGGAAAAATGTTCATGTTCAATCTGATATTTTACAGATTATTAAATTCTTAAGCAAAGCTTTTGATGAAAGATGGTTAAAATCTAAAATTGAAAAGATACTAACAGGTGGGTATAAAAAGGAAAACGGTGAAGATATATTCAAAAATAAATTTGACCTAATCAGAAATAATTTAGATTTAGAAGATTTATATAAATCGGTATTTCACGGAAAAGGAGCATTTAGGATATATGAAATAAAAGATGCGGACGGAGAGCTTGGGCTAAGAGTAGGAGATAATAACTATTTTGGCGTTGTAAATGTGGGCGATCTTTCAGAGTTTAAAAAGCTTCTTGCGAAAGAAGGTTTTATTGTAGAACAGGATGCAATCTCTTCTTCACTTTTTGACAACATCAAAAAACCAGATTCTACAATAAATACCTTGATTGGAGCAAAAAAATTCATAGAAGGGTGGGACACTTGGCGTGTATCTTCAATGGGACTCTTGCATATTGGAAGTGGTAAGGGACCTCAAATAATACAGCTTTTTGGTAGAGGTGTAAGACTAAAAGGTAAAGATATATCTCTAAAAAGGTCTAATAGACCAGAAATTAAACATCTTGAAACTCTAAATATATACGGAATAAAAGCAGACTACATAGATAAATTCCTCTCTGTTATTGCCAAAGAAGATGTAGATTATGATCCTGAAGAAATAAAAATACCTGTAAAAACTTTAGATAAAGAAAAATGGCAAAACTTACCTTACTTATCAAAGAATGATTCTAAAATTTTTGAAGAAGATATTCCACTCAAATTAACAAAAGACGATAAAATCCACTACAAATTAGACCTTTTACCAAAAATAACAATTTATGATGGAACAAAAAAAGATCAGGCAACCTTGCAAGTAAAAGAAAAAACAATTTACGATATAATAGACAGTATAGAGCTATTGAATTGGGGCAAAATTTTCGTAGATATTATCAATTACAAAACTTTAAAAGGGTATTGGAACCTGTACTTTGATATTGAAGATTTGAAAGATGTTTTACATAACTGCAAAATCAGAGAAAAACCAGAATTCTTTAACATTCAAAACATTAAAAAACTTGAAGATATAACAATCTTACTGATTAAAGGCTATATAGATAAATTTTACAAGAACCGTAAAGGAAAGTATGAAACAGAAAATATGCATTATAAAAAGGCAGGAGAACAGCTTAAACTTTTCTTAAATCAAAAAGTAGAATACTATACAGTAAAAGTTAGTAAAAAAGAACATAATCTTATAGAAAATATAAAATCTCTTGCTGAGAATATGGATAAATTGTTAAAAGATGATTTAGACGTTTTACCAAGAATTACAATAGAAAACTCAGTCTTTATACCTATTCTTTTAGAAAGTGAAAAAATAAAAATATCACCTCCGGGGCTTAACGAAAGTGAGAAAAAATTTGTAGAAGGTTTAGAAAAGTATTTAAAAGGAAATTCAAAATCTTTATCTCAGTATGGTATTGTTTTGTTAAGAAATGAATCAAGGTCTGGCTTAGGATTTCAGCTTGACTGGTCAGAGTTTTATCCAGACTTTATAATGTGGATAAAAGACAAAAACACAGACAAGACCCATATTGTATTTATCGATCCTAAGGGACTACTCCACACACAAAAATTAAAAGATGAAAAGGTGCAATTTAAAGAATATTTAAAAGAGATTGAAAAGAATCTTAATAACGGAGTAAATCTTAATAGTTTCATCCTTTCAATTACAAAATACGAAGATTTAATAAAAGGGGAAGTTCCACCAACGCCAAAAGAAGAATTTGAAAAAGCTAATATTCTTTTCTTGAATGATGATTGGGCTGAAAAGTTATTTAAGAAAATTTTAGGAGCAAGATAAAGTATGAAAATCTCAGAAATAGCAAGGCTTTTAAATGGAAAGCTTGAAAACTTTACACAAGATAAAGAGATTAAAAACCTAAAAAGCGTTGAAACTGCAACAGAAGATGATATTACATTTTTAAAGACCAAAAAAGATTTAGATAAAGCTCTAATTTCCAATTTAAATAATTTTAAAACAAACCAAGACAAGTAGCAAAACTTAAAGCTAAAATGAAGAAGTTTATCTTAGCTTTAAATCCTTCTAAAGATACTGCCCTGATATCCTCTATTCCCATATAGTATAACTTGCTAAATACTGTCTCTATTCTCTTCCTTACTCTCTTTAAATTCCTTAAGTGTTATTTTGTAATCACCTTTTCTATAGCTCATAGAAAATATGATGAGAGTTATAAGCTCTACATCAGAGAATTTAGGCTTATTTGTTTTATGTTTATGTTTTATGAGTTTTAGGATTTCATCTGTCAGAATATAAACGTTTATGATATAATCTCTAAAAGTCATGATTTTACCTCCAGTGGTAGTTTTACTTTATGATACCACTGGAGGTTTTTTATTTCATCTTTTTTTCGAATTGGAAATTAGGGTTAAGTTAAATTTTAAAAATTTTAAAAAATATTATATCCCCATAATTATAATACATAAAATTTGTTGATTATTCACATAAAAATGTACTAAAATAGTAGAAAAAAGCAAGTTAGGTGTTCGAAAAATGGTTTATAAACTTTTAGAAGTTATCCGTCAGAAAAAATCATACATATTAAAGTATTTAGAAAACAAGGAATCAGATATATCTTTACAAGAGATTCCAAGTAAGTGGAATAGTTATACACCAGAGGGTAAAGACGTACACATAGCAGCTTCTGATGGGTCTTTTTATAGTAAACAGTATCTTGGATTTTTCTTGGGTGTGTTTAGTGGTTATGCAGAAAGTTTTGACCCAAAAACACAAAAAATTGACAGTGATTTTGTAGGAGATATTTACTTATCGATAATAAAACAGTCTGATAACTTTAAAACTTTACTAACCTTGTTTATGTTTCTATCAGAAGTAAAGGCACTTTACAACCTTGCAAAAAAAGAAAAGCCAGAATTTCTAATATTAGATGGAACAATAACCAGTAAGTTTATAATACCCTTTCCCCTTCCTTACTGGTTTACAAAAGAAGAGCCTTATGACTTGCTAAGCATAGTAAAACAACTTTACCCAAAGGTAAAAGAAAACTGTCTTTCTTACCCTTCTATATACTCTTTATCTAAAGAGATTGAAGAAGATGTTTTAAATCTTCTTTCAGAAAAGAGAAGAGATTTATTAGAAGTAGTTATATCACAACTTACTTACTACGAACACCTTATAACACTTTACCACTTTTTAAATCTTGAATATAAACCTATAATAATAGGCCTTGCAAAAACAAGTACAGGTACAGACCTTTTAAACTCATCTATCCCAGATATAAAGTTGTTTCTTGATTACTGCAAAGATTTAGGCTACTCACAACCCGTTTATCAAAACTTACAAAATTTAAAATCAGAGTTTGGGTTATTAAAAGATATAGACCCTGATTTAAACAATCGGTTATACGATTTAACGATAGAGTCTTTTTATGCAAAGTACAGTGATATTAGGTCCATCAACCTTATAGAGTACTTTCAACATCCGGATAGACCTACCGTAGAAGAAAAAGAGATTTTAGACTATTTAAAAAATACCACTTCCGTTTACAACTACCCCTTAAGACTAAGAATGGTAGACAATCAGGTAAGGATAACAGCTGCAGACTTTGAAAAAATAGAGAAGGAGATAGGGTTAAACTTCTCTATAACAGGAAGAGAGGCACTTTGAAGGTATACGAAGTATTAATAGAGATTCAATCAATTGGTATAATTGTTTTGATAACTTTAACACTTATTTTTTCATATACTCCTTTACTATTTAAAGAAAAATCTAAATACTCAGCTGACGATCTTAAAATAGATGTAAATAAAGCAGACCAAACAACCCTTGAAAAAGTGCCTTACATAGGAGAAAATACTGCGAGTTTAATCATACAAGACCGTCAGATAAGAGGATATTATAAAAGTATTGAAGAGTTAAAATGGATAAGAAATTTTGAAAAAGTAAAAGAATACTTAAAAGTGCAGGAGAGGTAAAGATGAGTAGTAGAATAGAAGCATTAATGAAGGCATTAGAGAAAGACCCTAACAACCCACTTGGACTTTATGGACTTGCCTTAGAGTTTTATAAAGAAGGTAGGTACGAAGATGCGATAGTATACTTAAAGAAGTATCTAAGTGTTTACGACGACCAAGGAGCCGCCTACAGAACTTTAGCCCAAGCTTATATAAACATAGGAGATATAGAGCAAGCTATAGAAACATACGAAAGAGGAATAGAACAGGCAAGGAAATACAACCATCCAACAATGGTAGAAGAGTTTAGACAGGAGATAGAAAGATTAAAGTCCTTGTTATAAGATTTTCATCTTTAGGAGATGTTATACTTTCTACAGCTGCAATAGACCCTTTATATCAACAAGGCTACCAAATAGACTTTTTAACCTTTAAACCTTTTTCTGAAATCTTTATAAAAGATAACAGGATTAACAACTTTATAGCAGCTGACAAAAGGCAGCTGAAAACCTTTAGAGATATACTAAAATTTTCCAAAAATCTTGGAAGGTATGATTATATAGTTGACCTTCACAGTAATTTACGGTCTTTCTTGTTGTCTACATTTACTAAAGGAAAAGTTTTAAGATACAAAAAACAAGGTTTAAAAAGAAGACTAAAAATATTAGACCCAAATTTTAATGTTGTAAAAGCTTACTTAGATACATTAAAACCCTTGGGAATATCAGGAGATTATAAACCTAGAGTTATCTTAGATGAAGAAGATATAAACTCTGTCAAGAACCTTATCCGACAAAACTACATCGTAATAGGTGCAGGGGCAAGGTACTTAAGTAAGATGTATCCACACTACAACCAAGTGGCAAATATTTTTATAAACAAAGGGTATAACGTTGTCTTGGTTGGGAGTAAGGAAGATAAAGAAAAAGATAAAGCTACTTATCCAAATCAAGTAATAGACCTTAGGGGAAAGTTATCTATAAGACAAAGTCTTGCAGTTATCTCAAAATCAAAACTTGTTATAAGTAATGACTCAGCTGTATCTCATATGGCAAGGGCTGTAGGTGTAAAGGTTTTAATGGTATATGGTTCAACCCATCCATACTTTGGATTTGCACCATCAAAAGACGAAGGGGATTACATATTCAAAGGATTAAAATGTCAGCCTTGTACCTTACACGGTAAAGATAGTTGTAAATTTGGTGATTTTAGATGCTTAACCTCAATATCTCCTCAAGAAGTTGTAGAAAAATCTCTTTTATTACTTTAAAAAAATAAAACAATGTTATAAAATATACTCTAACAATGTGAAGATGGAGTTTATAGAAATTGGAGTATGTATACCTAACTCAAGACATTAAAGAAAGGATTGATAAATACTTAGAACGTTTTCCTGTAAAAGAACAGGCCGTAATACAGTCTTTACATCTGATATACTCTAAGTATAGGGATATAACGTTAGAACATATGCAGGAACTGTCAGACTACCTTCAAGTGCCACTTGCCCATATAGAAGGTATTGTAAGTTTTTATGATATGTTTAGAGTAAAGAGAAACGCAAGACATCATATAAGGGTATGTAAAAATCTTCCTTGTCATATAATGGGATGTAAGAAACTACTTGAACTGTTTGAAAAGCTAACTGGAGAAAAAGCAAATGAAGAAAGTAAAAATGGAAGGTTTTATATAGAGACGGTAGAGTGTATAGGGTCTTGTAGTGTAGCACCTGCTTTTATGATAGATGATGATTTATACGATGGAACAAAAATAAATGAAGGTAAGTTAAATGAGATACTATCCAAATATACCTGATTTAAACGCAAACAGCTCTATAAACCTTCTTTTAAAGAGGGCTAAAGAAAATAGAACAGTATGGATAGAAGAGTATGAAACAACGGGAGGATACTCTGCTTTAAAAAAAGCTTTGACAAAATTAACTCCAGAAGATATAGTCATAATGGTAGAAGAAAGTACTCTTAGAGGAAGAGGAGGAGCTGGATTTCCTACTGGAAGAAAGTGGAGATTTGCCCTTGCAAACCCTAAGCCAAGATACCTTATATGTAACGCAGACGAAAGCGAACCCGGAACCTTTAAAGATAGAATTATTATAGAGAGGGACCCTCACCTACTTATAGAAGGAATGATTATATCAGCCTATGCCTTAGGTGCAGAACTTGGATTTATATACATAAGAGGAGAGTACCCAGCTGGTTATATGATACTTGAAGATGCAATAGAAGAGGCAAGGAAAAAAGGCTACTTAGGGAAAAACATTTTAGGAACAGACTTTTCTTTTGATATACTGGTTTACCGGGGAGCGGGAGCTTACATATGTGGAGAAGAGACAGCTTTAATAGAAAGTCTTGAAGGTAAAAGAGGACATCCAAGATTAAGACCTCCTTACCCTGCAAACGAAGGACTATTTGGAAGACCTACAGTCGTAAACAACGTAGAAACTCTATCTAATATCCCTATAATAGTGACTTATGAAAGTTATTATATGAGCATAGGACCTGCTGGATATTACGGACCAAAGCTTTTCCCTATTAGTGGAAAAGTGAAAAATCCGGGTGTGTATGAGTCCACTATGGATATTACACTCCGTGAGCTTATAGATATGGCTGGAGGTATGAAAGACGGAAAGAAGTTTAAAGCAGTTTTTGCAGGAGCATTAGGTGTTTACTCAGAAAGAGATTTAGACACACCTATGGACTACTCACCAAAAGGTTTTGGGGGAACAGGTACAACCATAGTCCTAGCGGAAGATGACTGTATAATAGATGCTTTAATTGTTATAGGTGAGTTTTTCCATCATGAGAGCTGTGGAAAATGTACACCTTGTAGAGTTGGAACTTACGAACTTTTAAATATACTTAAAAAATTCCAAGAAGGAACAGCAACCGAAAAAGATATAAAATACTTAGAACATCTATGTGAAAACATCCCTGTTGGGTCAATATGTGGACTTGGGTACTCAGCTCCTAACGCTGTAAGAGATGCTTTAAAAAAGTTTAGAGATGAGTTTTATTTACACATTGAGAAAAAATGTCCTGCCGGAGTCTGTTTTAAGGAGTAAATGATGTTTTATAAAATCTCAATAAAAACCTCTTCCCATACAGATTTTATAGATATTACACCAAAAGTAAGAGAAGTTGTAAAACAGTCGAAAGTAGAAGAAGGGATATGTGTTATATATGTTCCTCACACAACTGCTGGAGTGTTTATAAACGAAAATGCAGATCCGGATGTAGTTTACGATGTAAAAAACCATCTTGAAAAATTAGTACCGTGGATAAACAACTACAAACACTTAGAAGGAAACGCAGCTGCTCATATAAAATCAATCTTAACCGGAAATTCCATCTCAGTAATCATTGACAAAGGGGATTTAGTTTTAGGAACTTGGCAGGGAATATTCTTTGCCGAGTTTGATGGACCAAGAAGTAGAAACGTTTTTGTAAAAATATTAAAATGATAATAATCATAGTATATATGAATATATATTCATTATAATTAAGTATAATTTTATTATATTAAAATCTGGAGGTTAGTATCATGAGAAAATTTTTAACAGTCCTTTCATTGTCTTTACTATTATCAGTATACTCAGTGTTAGCTGCCGAAGTTCAATTTGAAAAAAGGCTATTACTACGTTGTCATTAAAAATGGGAACTTTGACAAAGTAAATGATGTACTTAAGACAGAGATAGAAAATCACAAATGGGGAGTAATCCATACAATGAACGTAGATAAAACCGTAAAATCAAACACTCCTCATAAAACTTACCTACTATGTAGAGCTGATTACCTTACAGAAGGATTGAAATTCAATAAAGATGTAATAAGTGTTTTAATTCCTTGTAGAATATCCATTTATCAGGATAAAAACAATATTAAAATTTTAGTTGAAGATGTAGAAGCATCTTCGTCTAACTTTGGTGTAGAAGATAAAAGATTTAAAGCATTTTTAAAACAAGTTAGTGAAGAGATGAAAAGTATTCTTCAAAAAACAGCTGACCATTTTGAAAAAAGACAAAATAACCCTTCAATGTAAAAAATACGGGAGTGTTTACTCGCACTCCCATTTGTATCCCACACCTCTAACAGTTTTAATACAGTTTCCATAATCTCCTAAAACTTCTCTTAATTTTTTGATATGAACGTCTATTGTTCTATCGTATATGTCTTTATCCCATTTCCATATATTTTCTAATATGTAATCTCTTGATAAAACTCTACCTTCTGCGTTAACAAGGGCTAAAAGTAGTTTAAACTGTGTTATAGTAAGGTTAATGTGTTGTCCTTTTATAGTTACTTCAAATTTTTCTGGAATAATCTCTAAATCTTTAAATTTATACTTAGGTTTAGATGTTGGAAAGTGGTAAGACTTAGACCTCCTAATTACAGCCTTAACTCTTGCTAGAAGTTCTCTAAAAGAGAAAGGTTTCGTTACGTAATCATCAGCTCCTAATTCTAAACCTACTATTTTATCTATTTCTGTGCTTTTTGCAGTTAGCATAATTAATGGTGTATGGCTTATCTCTTTATCAGACCTTACTAACTTACAAAACTCAAGTCCATCTATCTCTGGCATCATCAAGTCTAAAACTACAGCGTCCGGTTTATCTTCTTTTATATGCTCAAAGGCTACCTTTCCATTTGGAAAGGATTTTACTTCAAATCCTTCTTTTTTAAAGTTGTAGGTTAAAAGTTCGTTAATGTCTTCATCGTCTTCAATTACATAAATAAGTGCCATCTTCATACCTCCAGTTTATATTTATTCGGTGAGTACTTTAATGTTATTACTCTCATTATAACTAATATAAAAGCTATGCCTGTTAGCAGTATAGCAAACTCTGTAGAAATATTATGTTGATATAGTCCTACTACAAGCTCACGAATTAATATTATTATGGATATGTCTATTATTATAGATAGTCTAACTCTTTTTAAAGTTATGTAATCGTTTATGCTTTTTATTATCTCTATCATTATAAAGATAGATAGGGTATTGTTTATAAGACCTTCTACCATTTGCTTTATATTTGGATAGTTCTGGTATAGAGTTAGAAGTATGTTTATTATACTCAATCCAAGTCCAAGAGATATTATTATCTCTAATACAAAGAGAGATAGTAGGATTGCGTTATCCAGCACTTTAAACTTTAAAATTTTTTCTACGGTTACCATAGTTAAGATTTTAGTAAGATTAAGTTAAGATTTTATGAAGATTTTGTTAAGAAATTTTTATATTAACGGGACTTACTCCGGCATAGGAGGTTCGGCTTATCCTTGCTTCCTTCCGGACCTGGGGAGGTTCACCGTCTCCTACCCGGAGGGTCCCGACTGTTTATCACGGCCAAGCGGATGGGGCGGGATTCGAACCCGCGGTACGGGGATTACCCGTACACAGCATTTCCAGTGCTGCTCCTTCGGCCACTCGGACACCCATCCATTAGAAGAATAAATATTAAATATTATACCACACTACAGTTTTTTTCAATTTTAATTTTTCTTAACAATTTATCTCTTATTGTTAACTTTCGTTAATTTTTCTTTCGTTAAATTTTAACAATTCTTTTGTATTCTACTTGCGTAAATAATTTTTGTAGGAGGTTATGTTTATGAAGAAGAGTTTAGCAGTGCTTGCTCTTATGGGGGCAGTAGGTTTTTCACAGGCAGCTGTAGTTGAGAACCCTATTCTCAAAAAATTAGTTGAGAAAGGAATCTTAACAGAGCAGGAAGCGGCAGCGATTGACGAACAACTTGCACAGGAAGAAGCTGAAAAAGCCAAGTATCAGGCCGAAATTGACAAAACAGCTATGGAAGCCAAAGAGAAGTTAAGCAAGTTAGAGAAAAAATGGGGAGACATGCCAGCTTTAGCAGGAAAGTTTAAGAAATTTGAAATCGGTGGAAAGGCTTACATAGGTTATACTTATACAGTTGACAAAAAACAATACACAGGAAATAACGACAGGGGAGACTTTGAAGTAAGAAGGTTCTATTTTGATACAAAAGCATATTTAAATGACAAAGACCACATAAGATTTACTACTGATTTATCAGCTGGTACAGACTATAAGTTAAAAATTAAATACGGATATCTCTACAAAGACATCTCAGGTTTAATACCACATACTGGGTTTGAGTTTGGTGTGGCTCACACCCCTTGGATAGACTTTGAAGAGCATACAGGCTGGTGGTATAGAAGTATAGACAAAACATTTATTGAATCTTCAAATGGTATGGGACTTTGGCCTTCTGCTGACCTTGGAATTAACTTCAAAACAAAAACTCCTTACGTATCTTCTGAAATAGGAATGTTTAACGGAGAAGGTTATGATAAAATAAATACATCTTCTAAAAACTCTTCCGGAATACACAACTCATTTGAAGGTAGAATTACATACCACATACTTGGAAACGGAGACAAGAAGTTAAGCCCAACAAAAGACCAGTATGCAAACGTATCTCTACACTTAGCATCAAACATAGGTTATAACGATGCATATTTAACACACAAAAATCTAAATCTTTACCACATACACGCAGTTTATAACCACCCAATGTTCCTCATAGCAGCTCAGTATGGAAAAGTTGACTACAATACACAATCTGCCAACGCTGGTGATGGATATTCTGTGAACTTTGAAGTAAGACCTGTTAAAGACTGGTCAATCTTTGGAAGATACGACTACTGGAAACCAAAAAATAAACAAGGTACAACAACTGCTTACTGGGATAAGAGAAGAGCTTATTACGTTGGCGTTGCTTACACTATGAACAAGTACGTAAAGTGGATTATAAACTATGAAAACTTTGACTACTCTGGAAAAGATGATTTGGCTAACACAGCTAAATCTTCAAGCTATTTTGATAAATCACAATACAAACTTACAGCTGAGTTAAGTTGGTAATAGGATAAAAGGGGGGAGGGGGATTTGTTAAAAATTCTTAACAAAAAATTAATAAAATTTTAAAAATTTTGATTTAAATTTATTATAACTGAATTTTAAGGAGGTAAGGAAAGTGAAAACAATAGGAAAGTTAGCTATAGGTGGATTGTTAGCAGTATCCACTGCAGTATTTGCAGCTGAGTTAACAGGTGCTGGAGCTACATTTCCATACCCAATATACTCAGCTTGGGCTTTTATGTATGAAAAGGCAACTGGTATAAAGGTAAACTATCAGTCAATAGGTTCCGGTGGTGGTATAAGACAGATTGAAAACAGAACTGTTGACTTTGGAGCTTCTGACGCACCTTTAACTCCACAAGAGTTAAACCAAAAGAAACTTTTACAATTTCCTACTGTTATAGGTGGAGTTGTACCAGTTTATAACCTTCCAGAAGTCCAAGGAAAACAGTTAAACTTTGATGGTAAAGCTCTCTGTGATATTTATATGGGTAAAATCAAAAAGTGGAATGACCCATATTTACAACAGCTAAACCCTGGTGTAAACTTACCTGATAGAGATATCACAGTAGTTAGAAGGTCTGACGGTTCTGGTACAACTTGGATATGGACAAACTACTTATCAAAAGTATGTCCTGATTGGGAAAAACAAGTTGGATTTGGAACGTCTGTTAACTGGCCTGTTGGGGTAGGTGGAAAAGGAAACGAAGGCGTTGCTAACTACGTTAAAAGATTCAGAGGTGCAATAGGATATGTAGAATACATATACGCGAAACAAAACAACATGCCTGCAGGTAAAGTTAAAAACAAAGAAGGAAACTTTGTAGCTCCTTCTGTTGAATCCTTCCAAGCTGCAGCTGCAAACGCTAAATGGGATAAAAAACAACACTTTTACTATGTTTTAACAGACCAGCCGGGTAAAGACAGTTATCCTATAGCTGGAGCTACGTTTATATTACTGGCAAAAGACAAACCTGAATCTTCTAAAAAGGCAGTTCAATTCTTTGACTGGGCATTTAAAAACGGAGACCAAGAAGTTATAAGATTAAACTATATACCTTTACCACAAAACGTAAAAAATCTTATAAGGGAATACTGGAAAGAAAACGGTTTAATGTAAGCTTCTCATGTTTAACCTCCATTACTTTTACCCCCACAGTAAAGTGGGGGATTTTTGTTTTATAATAGTAACGTAAAATAGAATTTAAGGTGGGATTATGAGTAATGTAAACTCTGCATTAAAGAGAGCTAAATTATTAGAATACATATTTAGAGCAGTACTTGGTTTTTCAGCCTTATTTATAGGAATAATACTTCCAATTATAATTTTAATAATCCTGTACAAGGAAGCTTCGTTAGCCATAGATAAGTTTGGAGTAATAAACTTTATAACTTCTACAGATTGGGACCCTGTTGCTGGAAAGTTTGGAGGTTTAGCTCCTTTAGTAGGTACCTTAATAGCAACATTATTGGCAACTTTGATAGCAGCTCCTATATCTATGGGTATCGCTATATTCCTTACAGAGTTATCTCCAAATAAACTAAAACCTATATTTTCAACAGCTATTGAGCTTTTGGCTGCAATACCAAGTATTATCTACGGTATGTGGGGACTTTTCGTTGTTGCACCTTTATTCGGTGAAAAAGTAGAACCATGGCTTCAAGATAAATTGGGAAATGTTCCAGTAATAGGTAAACTTTTTGAAGGTTCTCCTACAGGGATTGACGTTTTAACAACTTCTCTAGTTTTAGCTATAATGATAATTCCATTTATGAGCTCTGTAGTAAAAGACGCTTTTAATATGGTTCCTCCAATTATGAAAGAGTCGGCTTACGCTCTTGGTGCAACTAAGTGGGAAGTTATAAAGCAAGTTATGATACCTATTACAGCTTCAGGTATAGCCGGAGGACTTATCTTAAGTGTAGGTAGAGCTCTTGGAGAGACAATGGCAGTTACATTTTTAGCAGGAAACGTAAACCAAATACCTAAATCACTTTTAGACCCTTTTACAACTATTACCGTAGCTTTAGCTAACCAATTTACAGAAGCTGATACAGATATTTACTTATCTTCTCTATACTTTTTAGCGTTAATCCTGTTTATCATGTCTTTTGTGATTTTATATTTATCTAAATTGATGTTATTACAATTAGAAAAAAAGTGGAAGGTTTAAAATGGCTACTAACAAGTTAAAAAGGAAAGTTGAAAACTACGTATTTTTAACCCTTTCTCTATTTTCAGCCGTTTTTGGACTGTTTTTCTTATTCTGGATACTGGGAGACTTGTTTATAAACGGGTTTAAATACATAAACATAGACCTGTTTACAAAAGACCCAGTCCCACCAGGTATGGAAGGAGGAGGTTTGAAACACGCATTTATAGGGCACATAATAATTACATTTTTAGGGACTGTAATAGGAACTCCGATAGGAATACTTGCAGGTATATACTTTGCAGAGTATGGAAGAAATTCAAAGATAGCAAGAATAGGAAGAAACATAGTTGACATTATGGTTAGTAATCCTTCTATAGTTATCGGAGCTGTTGTGTATGCTATCCTTGTTAAACCTGTTGGACACTTTATGGGAATAGCAGGTGGTGTTGCCTTAGCACTTTTAATGATACCAGTTATAGTTATCACAACCGATGAAATGATGAAGTTGGTTCCAAAAGAAACAAGAGAAGCTGCTTATGCACTTGGAGCTCAACCGTGGCAGGTTAGTTTTCAAGTTGTTTTAAGAGCTGCAAAAGTAGGTGTTTTAACTGGAGTTATACTGGGAGTTGCAAGAATATCAGGAGAGACTGCACCACTGTTGTTTACAGCTTTCAACAACAGCTTCACAACTTTAGACCCTACAAAACCGATGGCTTCTTTAACAGTTACAGTATTCCAGTACGCTATGGGTCCTTACGACGAGTGGCACAGACAGGCTTGGGCTGCATCTTTTATACTTACTTTTGGTGTTTTAATTGCTTCTATTACAGCAAGATACTTAATCCAAAGGAAAAAGCATTAACAGGAGGAATTTTATAAAATGGCAGAAAACTTGAAAATGGAAGTAAAGAATCTTAACTTTTACTACTCAGGCAATAAACTTGCTTTAAAAAATATTAACATGCCTATTTACGAAAAGAAGATTACAGCTCTTATAGGTCCTTCAGGTTGTGGTAAAACAACACTTTTAAGATGTTTCAACAGAATGCACGACCTATACCCAGGAAACAGGTACGAAGGAGAGATACTTTTAGATGGGAAAAACATATTAGATAAAGATGTAGACTTAATGGAACTAAGAACGAAAGTAGGAATGGTTTTCCAAAAACCTACACCGTTTCCTATGTCAATTTTTGAAAATATAGCTTACGGTCTTAAACTTCAAGGTATAAAAAACAAAACAGAGTTAAAAGACAGAGTGGAGCAAGCTTTAAAGGAAGCTGCACTTTGGGAAGAAGTAAAAGATAGATTAGATACTTCTGCATTTGGACTTTCTGGTGGACAACAACAAAGGTTATGTATAGCAAGGACAATAGCAGTTAAACCAGAAGTTATACTATTTGACGAGCCTACTTCCGCCCTTGACCCAATATCAACAGCTAAAATAGAAGAACTAATAGTAGAACTTAAGAAAAACCACACTATAATAATAGTTACTCACAACATGCAACAAGCTGCAAGGGTATCAGACTACACAGCGTTTATGTACTTAGGAGAGCTTATTGAATTTGATTCTACAGACATTATATTTACAAAACCAAACAAAAAACTTACAGAAGATTACATTTCAGGAAGATTTGGATAATATGAGACTGTATGAGTTTGAAAAAGAAGCTCTAAAGGAAGTTTTTAAAGACTTTGAAGGGGAGATTTACATATTTGGATCAAGAGTAAAAGAAGATTCAAAAGGAGGAGATATAGATATAATCTTAAAAACAGACAAAAACCTAACATTAGAAGATATTTTAAAGTATCAATCTAAGTACTTTCTCCTTACAGACACAAACATAGATATAGTAAAGTACAGAGAAAACGACCCGTTTATAAAGGAAGTAATGAACGATGCAGAAAGACTTGATCTGTCAAGCTTATAAAGATTTGGAAAGCAGTGTAAAGCTTTTAGAATACTCCCTATCCAAGTACAAACCCTTTGACCCTACAGTAGTTTACTCTTACGAAGATTTAGAGTATTACGACTCACTATCTTTTAGATTTGAAAAAGCAGTAGAGATGTTTTTCAGTTTTTTTAAAACCCTTGAGCTTTACCTTTACGGAGAGTTATCACAAACCATAAGACAGAGACTTCAAAAAATGGAAAAAATAGGAATAATTAATAACTTAGAAGATTACATGGAAGCAAAGCTTCTTAGAAACAAGGTTGTTCATGCATATTTACCAGAAAAGTTAGAAGAGATTTACTCAACTGTTGAAAAATTAAGTAAAATTCTTTTACAAGATTTTGATAAAATAGAAAAATACATTCAGGAGGAAATAAAATGCTAATAGAACCAAGACTTACAGAAATAAGAGAAAGACTTTTAAAAATGGCAGAAATAGCAGAGAATATGATAGATAACGCAATAAAAGCCATAATTGAACATGATCCACAGTATCTTAAGTATGTTGAAGAAAATGAAGATGTAGTAGATAAAATGGAAGTAGAAAATGAAAGCCTAATAATAACCACAATGGCAAGATACCAGCCAGAAGCAAAGTATTTAAGATTCTTAGTGATGGATCTATTCGTTAACAGAGACTTAGAAAGGATAGGAGACCACGCAGAAAACATAAAAGAGCATGCCCAATCAATCCTACAAAAACCAAAACTAAAAGAGTACGTAGACCTACCAATTATGACCCAATTGGCAATTCAGATGTTAAAAGATGCTATCAAATCCTTTGCAGAAATGGACACAGAACTTGCAAGAGATGTTATAAAAAGAGATGACAAAATAGATGCTTTAGAAGACCAAATCATTAGAGAGTTATACACCTACATGGTAGAAGACCCTACAACTATAAAAGTAGGTCTTAGATTAATTGATGTAGTAAAGAACATAGAAAGAGTAGCTGACATAGCTACAAATCTTGCAGAAGAAGTAATCTATATGAAAGAAGGAAAAATGCTAAGACATCAGGAGATAGATGAAGAGTAATATTAACGACGGCATTTTAATAACTTTTTTAGACTTTTTAAAAGAAGGGATAATAATAGTTGACGATGAAACAAAAGTAATAGAGTTTGTCAATAGATTTGCAAAAAAGTTTTTAAAAGATGAAAACTACGAAGGAAAAAACTTTAAGGAAGTTATAGATAACGATTACATCTACTCCCTCATATCTTACAACCAAGAAAAAGACGTAAAAGCAGAGGTAAACATAGACAACCAAAAGTATCTAATCAACGTTTACAGGATAGAAGGTAAAAAGATAATACATATTCAAGATATTACACCATTTGAAGTATATAAGCAAGCAAAAAAAGACTTTGTATCAAACGTATCTCACGAACTAAAAACACCTATATCAGTGCTAAAGTCAGCTGTAGAGACAATAGAAGAAGAAAAAGACCCGGTAATGATAAAAAAGTTTGTAAACATTGCAAAAAAGAGAATAGAACAGATGGACCATCTTATAAACGACCTTTTAATTCTTGCAAGGTTAGAATCCCAAGAAGACCAAGTTAAAAAAGAAAGATATGATTTACACAAACAGATAGAAGAAATATTTGAAGACTTAAAACATCTAACAGAAGAAAAAGAGATTCAACTTATCAATCAAGTACCTAATAAATTTGATGTTTATGCAGATGAACAGAAGTTAAGTATAGCTTTAAAAAACTTGATAGAAAATGCAATAAAGTATAACAAACAAAACGGTAAAGTTATAGTAAAAGCCGTAAAAGACAGTAAATATACAACAATTACCGTAGAAGACACAGGAATAGGTATCCCTGAAGAGTCAATACCACTTATATTTGAGAGATTTTATAGAGTCGATAAGTCAAGAAGTAGAAATATAGGTGGAACCGGACTTGGACTATCAATTGTCAAACATATCACAGAAGCCCACAAAGGAAAGGTATGGGTAGAGAGTAAACTAGGTGAAGGTTCAAAATTTTTCATTAAAATACCAAATACTTAATCTTTTTAACAAAATCTTAACAAAACTTTAACACAAATTTAAAAAGTCTAATGTATACTTAATTATAATCGTCAATTAAAAATTTAGGTGTTAAATATGGAGAAAAATGTAGAATTTTTAAGTTTTGAAACTGTTAGTATACTACTTGCAACATT